>JAFNFZ010000025.1:425-2936 GCA_017885485.1 Chloroflexota bacterium | reverse complement strand
ACCCCCTGAAGGGGGTTGGTGGTGGACGCATCCGAAGTCTCAGCATGTCCCACGGTGTACCTGGCGTTGCCCCCGAAAGTGATCCCGCGCGCCGCATAGTACTCCCTCACCTCTTCGGTGACATCGGCATAGCAGGCATAGGACCAGCCATGTTGAGAGTCCGGTGTACCGTTGGGTAGCACCTGCCAGGAATCGGCCAGCACGGTGGTCTCATACACCACCCCGCTCACCTCCACCTTGAAGCTGACCCTGTCCACCAGATTGTCCGGGACGAGTGCCGAGCGCTGAGTGTCGCTGAGATCCCAGGCGTCCCACGGGTAGTTCTTCCAGCCCGACCAGTAGANNGATAGACCCTCTCCCTGTAGTGGCCTTCACCATCGTGGTCTCTCAGCAGCGTATTGCCCACGGCCTCATAGTCGGCCAGCACGGAGACCCCGAAGTTCTTCAGATCTTCCTTGCTGGTGTAGACAATGAGGGTGGTGGTATCGTTGGTGACGGGGTCTTCGCCGATCGCGGTGATCTGGTAGATCTTGTCTCCACTCCACCACAGGTAGGGGGAGACGGCCGGGTCGCTGTTGCCCGGTGAGCTGACCCAGCAGAACGCACCATAGGGTATTGTCGTCGTCGGCGTGTAACTGAAGCTGACTACCCTGCGGTTGGGCTCGCCGATGCCATACCGGTTGCCCACATCACTGGAGTCGAACAGATTGGAGAGCAGGGTGAGATCGGAAGCGCTATTGTAGTTGCTGATCACCCCCCACTGGTCGTCGGTAACGTCCCAGACCGAGCGGCCGGCATCCGAGCGCTCGAACTGGTTCCTCACCGTATCCCTGAGGTGATTCGCGCTGTAAGAGGTGACCGTCCCCGATTTGTCCAGGGGCAGCCTGGTGTAGTCCACCGGCGAACCATAGGCGGCCACATAGTCCCAGATAATGGCCGTGCCGTTGCGGAACGAGTACGTCGTAGGCGTGCAACGATAGCCCGTTGGCGGCAATGGCACGCTCACCTGCTCCAGATTGCTGGAACCGGCGACGTAATCAAAGCCCCCAGGCAGCCAGACACCTATCCTCTCGATCATCAGCGGTCCGGCGAAACCCTCGTCTTTGAGTATGGCCACCTCGTACTTGCCCGTCCCGACAACATTGGCTGTGACCTCGACATCTGTGTTGGGAGTTTGCCCCTGCCCGGCCTTCGGCGTCTCCAGTCCCTCCAACAGCCAGGTTGGCTGAATGCGCACGGTGATATCCTTGGCGTTGAACTGTGGTATGGTATATTCCCAGTAGGCTGGATCGTGGCTGTAGGTGGCATCACCCCACTCCCCTCTCATCCAGTCCGGCCAGTCGCCATCTTCATAGTTCCTGATCTTCCACATGGCATCTTCTATGCCGGTGTCGGCAGCGTAGAACTCGTGCATGGTCTCCTCATGAGACTGCTCCTGCCTCAGCCCGCCAATGGCGAAGGACAGAGTCGGTGTGATAATCAGACCGCCGAGCACCAGCAATACCAGCACCGCGGTGAAACTGGTCTGCCCTGTTTCTTTGCCGGTCAGACAATTGAATATCCTTTGCAGGCTCCTGGCCACCTTTCTCATTTCACTTTCACCATTTCCGCTTCGCAGACTCGCTCCAGCCGCCTTCAAAGCCGTTCCCCTGTGCTTCAAACATCGTCCGACTGCTGGGAAACCCCGCCAGCCCTCTGAAAAGGATCATCACGACCCGGTCCTCGGCCTGATCTGATACGACCGGAACTCCTCCTTGCCCCCCATCAGCGATCTGACCGTGAAGACAAAGGTGGTCTGGCTGTAGCCCGAAGGCTCGTCGGCATCAGCCTCCCAGCGGCAGGTGGTGGCACCGCCATCAACACACCGGGCTACGATGATATTGGTATCGCTGACCACAGCGCCGACAGCGTCGGTAACAACCTCATGGCGCTGCACCTGCATCAGACCACCCGAGGGCATATTCACCAGCGAGTAGGTGACCTGGTGGGTCTCGTTCACCGGCGGCGAGGCGTCCACGTCCCAGAAGCTATAGGTCAACGTAAACGGCATTCCGGAGCCGGCAGTGCCGATCCCGCTGGTGCTCTGCGCCTGCAGACCGTCGCGACTGACCCAACCGCCGGCCGTCTGCACCTGCCTGACTACATAAGTGCTGGCATTGATATCGTTGGTGTCCAGCAGTTGTATGATGGCGCCCGTAGCCGCAGCCACGATCAGCCCGGCAATAGGTATCACCACCACCAGTTCTAACAGGGTGAAGCCCTTCTGCCTGCCTCTGAACCACTTCATCTATTCACCTTGGTGCTCTCCGTGATCAGGACCACTTCTCCCTGTTGACTGACAATCACGGTTATTCTCTGCATGCCCAGCGGATCCACCGTTCCGTCGTATGTGGCCGGATCAATGTACTCGGCATCAACAGACACATCGTAACCGTACACCGATATTGAGTAGTCGCCGACCGGATATGCCCCGTTCCTGATCCGCTCGATCTCGGTACGGGTCAGGCTCTC
>JAFNFZ010000025.1:0-409 GCA_017885485.1 Chloroflexota bacterium | reverse complement strand
TGGCAACGCAACGCCCTCACAATACGTCTCCTCTTTTTCTCCATATCGGCCCTATCATACCACACTTGTCATCACAGACATGTCACAATAGACCCTTCAATTCTACCAATAGCCCCTGACGCCAGGCTTCCGCGATTGTATCAGCCCAGAATCTGCCTGTCATCACCAAAAGCCATCATTCCCGAAAATCCCGCACGTCATCGCTGCCCCTTTTCTTAACGTCATCCCTGCGAAACTTGTCCTCGTGAAAACGGGGAACTGGGATCCATCGCGTGGCCGGGCCCCACCCCTGGATTCCGCATCAAGTGCGGAATGACACAACAACAGGCTCCTGTCAGTCGGTCCACAGGGAGCGCGGTTTAATCTCGTAGATGCGGGACTCGGTCTCCTGATCCACCCGCGCAGTGGC
>JAFNFZ010000024.1 GCA_017885485.1 Chloroflexota bacterium | reverse complement strand
CGTTGTCCTCACGTTGCCGAGCATACCCAGTGTGATCAACTGGCCAAAGGCCACTTCGTCACTCGGGCCCTCGGCTATCATCACCAGGTCATACCGACCCATGGTGGCATAGAAGCCGATGAGCTTCCCCCCTNCNCNCNGGCNNTNNNGCNNCCTNGNNANNNAGCNNCANCNGGGATNCTTCAAAGCNNTTTCTTGCCATGGAGCAGGTGATCCAGAAGGCAGGGGGGAAGCTCATCGGCTTCTATGCCACCATGGGTCGGTATGACCTGGTGATGATAGCCGAGGGCCCGAGTGACGAAGTGGCCTTTGGCCAGTTGATCACACTGGGTATGCTCGGCAACGTGAGGACAACGACCCTCAAGGCATTCACCAGGCAGGAGTACGCCAAGATACTGGGGAAGCTGCCGTAGCGCGGAGGGCCAATTCTGAGCTTGGCCGGCGTGCCTGTGCCGCCCTGCTGCCCGCCTCCAACGGCGCCTTGCGGAACATCTCAAGGCCCTTCAGAGATACAGACCCTGATGTATGAGGGAATCCGTGGGTGTCAGGTCCCCGCCCCGACCTTCGGGTTGGCGGAAACACCAGTGTCGGGGCAGAGACCCTACAGGCCCCGTCAAGTCCTGTGAGCTAGCGTGGCCCCCGATGACTAACCTGGCTATCCGCCGTCTGAGACCTTCTCACCATTCCTGCCATTCTTCTTGGTACCACCGTTGCCGTTCTTGTTCCCGCCCTTCCTTTGGTTGCCGTTCTTCTTGCCCGGATTCTTGCCCTTGTGTTTGTCGCTGTCCTTCTCTTCCTGTTTCTTCTTATCCTTACCCTTATCCTTCTGCTTATCCTTTTTCTTGTCTTTGTCCTTCTTCTTCTTCTCCTGCAGCTCCCTGTCCTTCTGCTTCACCAGATTGACCAGAGCTTCAGCCGCCTCTTCAGCCGGCTTGCCTTCGTAGATGACTTTGTACACCTCCGTGACTATCGGCGCTTCGATGTTGCGTTCCTGACAAATCTGATAGATGGCCTGAACGCTTTCCCACCCCTCGGAGGTGATCCGCCTCTTCGCTATCTCATTCTTGATGGGCAGGATGCCTTCCTTGAAGAGCCTTCTGCCCACCAGATAGCTCCTGCTGAGCGAGCTCGATGAGGTCAGAATCAGGTCGCCTTCTCCCGGGAGGCCATTGAGGGTTTCTCGTGTGCCACCCAGCGCCGTACCGATCCTGACCAGTTCCTCAATGGCGGAGGGGAGCAGCTTGCTCCTTGTTTTGGGATCCTTCTGAGTAGCCTCCCCGATGGCTATGCCGATGGTCAGGATGTTCTTCAGGGTTCCAGCCAACTGGACACCGAGCAGATCATCACTCGAAAGGATGCGGAACCTTTCGGTCTCCAGGATCTCCTTGATCTGTCTGGTCAGTTCCGGGTCGGTTGAGGCCAGGACCTCGGTGGTTGGGCTTCCCCTGGCAATCTCACTGGCAAAACCGAGGACCGCCAGATGAGAGTAGGGGATTCCTATGCTGCCGAAGATGTCCTCCACTATCTGTGAAGGCAGCTTCAGGGTCTTTTTCTCCATGCCCTTGGCCAGTCCCACCAGCAGCGGCCATTTCTCAACCTCTTCGCCAAAGAGCCCCCTGAGCAGGTTGACCACATCGCGCATGTTGAACGAGGGAACAGCCACGATGACCAGGTCTGCGTCCTCAATGACTTCTGCCAGGCTGGAGGAGATGAACACGGACTCCGGTACCTTGACTCCCGGGAGATGCTTCTTGTTCTCCCTCTTCTTGGCTGTCTCCCTGGCCTGCTTCTTGTCGCGGATCCACAGGCTGACCGAGTTGTTGGCGCTCAGAACGGTGGCCAGGGCCAGTCCCATGGCCCCCCCGCCGGCAATGGCTATCTTCCTCATCAGTTCCCCGGTACCCTCCTGGTTCCCTCTGACCGATTCCCGATATTCTAGCACTTCCAGGGAGTGAATGCGCTGGCATGCGGGATGAGCGCGTTTTCTTGACCCCGCTGGTGTTGACGTGGTATTTTTCGATCCGACAGCCGCAGTCGGCCCGCCGTGAGCTGCGCCGGGACTGTGGGCAGAGGAGAGGTGATTGATGGATCTCGTAACTCATATCAATCGGGCGAAGCCCGGCCCTGTGAAAGGCGTGTGGTTGCTTGTTATGGCCGGGTTGCTGGCTGCCTCGGTGATGGTAACCGCTGTGGTGACCGGCGATGCCTCGGATGGCGGCATCATCGCCCTGGAGGCCTTGGGCACACCGCCCCTCTCACCCAGCAACGTCTCGCCGGTTGACAACGCTACGGAGGTCAGCCTGAACCCTACCCTGCAGTCCTCGGCCTTCTCCGATAATGATACCGAGGATACCCACCTGGCCTCCCAGTGGCAGATAGCGGCCACTGCGGACAATTTCACCAGCCCGGTCTTTGACAGCAATACGGACAACGTCAATCTGACCCGGATAGCGGTGCCGGCGAGCATTATCAGCGACAACACCACCTACTTCTGGCATGTCAGGTATCAGGATAGCCAGGCGGCCTGGTGCGAGTGGTCCTTGCCGACCTCATTCACTACTCTCAACCATTCTCCGGCCGGGCCGACCAACGTCGCCCCGTCTGACAATGCCACCGAGATCAGTCTGAACCCCACCCTGCAGTCGTCGCCTTTCTCCGACCCTGATGTGAACGACACCCATGTTTCCTCGCAGTGGCGGGTGACAGCCACCTCGGACAACTACACTAGCCCTGTCTTTGATACCACCACAGACAACGTCAGTCTTCTTACCCAGATCGCGGTGCCCGCCGGCAAACTCAATGACAACACCGCCTGCTTCTGGCAGGTGAGACACCGGGATAATCATGGGGCCTGGTCCGAGTGGTCTCCCCAGACTTCATTCACCACTCTCAACCATCCGCCGGCTCCGCCGACAACCGTTTTACCGCTGAGCGGTGATAACGTCACTGTGACCTTGACCCTGCAGTCCTCTGCCTTCTCCGACCCCGATTCCGGCGATACCCATGCCGCATCCAGGTGGCAGATAACCAGGACTGCCGGGGACTACTCCACTACGGTTCTAGATGACATAAACATACGGACCTCCGAACTCACTGCCGTCACGATCTTTGCCGGAGTCCTTGCCCCCAACAACACCTACTACTGGCATGTGAAGCATCAGGACAGCCACGGTGCCTGGTCTGAATGGTCGGCGGAGGCATCCTTCATCACCGTGAACCGCCCGCCGGACAAAGCGGCCGACCTGTCCCCCAAATCGGGTTCGCTCGGTGTCATCACCACACCCAGGCTGGAGTCGCCCTTCTCTGACCCTGATGGCGACCCCGACTATGGCGCTACACAGTGGCAGATAACCGCGACTGCGGGCGACTACGCCAGCGTGGTTTGGGAATACACCTCGGATGCTGCCCACGCCACCGTTCCTGAGGGGGTGCTCGATATTGGCACTACCTACTACTGGCGGGTGAGGCACCAGGATAAGCAGGGGGAGTGGTCCGAGTGGTCAGACGAAGCGTCCTTTACTACCTGGACAGGATTGCCCTCGGTCGGCGGAGGCGGGTTGCCCTTCTGGGCCTGGCTGCTCGTTGCTCTGGGCGGTGTGGCTGTTGTCGCCGCTGTCGTCGTCACTGTAGTACTGCGGCTCCGCAGAGGACCGCAGCAGGCCTCCCGGCTGGAGCGCCGCGGCTAAGGATAGCCTGAAGCCAATCGGCCAAATCGCCCCACAGGGAATGCCTCGGAATCACCTATGGAAGGTATTGTTGTCGAGTCGATGCAGCCCGATGACCTCATGGAGGCGGCTGAGGTGCTCAGCCGTGCCTTTGCCTACCGTCCCGTGCCTAAAGCCCTGTCGGCCAAGAGACGGCTGGAAAAGGAACGACGCCTCAACCCGGTGCACATGGTGATGCTCGGGCGTCTGCCGGGCCAGACAATAGTGGCCAGGAGAGACCGGCGCATCGTAGGTGTGATGCGCATTGTGAAATGGCCCTGGTGCCAGGTTTCACCTCGTCAGGGGTTGATGCTGCTGCCCTTCATGCTCGGCATCAAGAGGGGGGCGTCGCTGGGGTGGTTGATGGCCAGGTATGTCTGGTGGAGGCACGATCCGCGGCAGCCCCACTGGCACATCGACCCGCTGGGCGTGGAGCCTGACCTGCAGGG
>JAFNFZ010000023.1 GCA_017885485.1 Chloroflexota bacterium | reverse complement strand
CCGACATCCTGAAGGAAGGCGAGCCAATGACCTATGCCTACTATCATCAGGTGAAGCGCGGCACCACCCCCAAGACGGCGCCATCCTACGTACCAGGGGAGGAGAAGGCGAAGAAGGAACCGAAAAAGGAGACGACGGCCAAAATGGCGAAATACGAGTGCACGGCCTGTGGCTACATTTACGACCCTGAGAAGGGTGACCCCGACGGCGGGATTCCACCGGGCACCCCCTTCGAGAAACTACCGGACGATTGGGTCTGCCCGCAGTGCGGGGTGGGCAAGGACGAGTTTCAGAAGCTGGAGGGCTAGCGACTGAACTCCAGTACGCAATACTGAGCGCCTTCGCATATGCGCGATCTGGAGGTGAAGCGCAGCCTCTCATCGAACTCGGCTGCCCAGGTCGAATACTCAGTACCGCAGATGCGAGACCCGACTTTGCCAGAGAGGGCCTCGCGGCCGGACTTGACCATGAAGTCATGCCAAGGGCAGCGGCTGATGCTTATCCTGAGACCATCGCCGCCATGCTTCTCAACCTGAAACACGAAACCTTCCAAAGCCAGCTTGGCGGCGAAGCACTCCAGAAAGGCATCTGATCCCCCGGTTGCCTTGACCATACCCCTGAGCGTCCGCGCCTGTATTTTGGGCAGCACCTTCCACACCTCGTCGTCGATGTCGAGGGCAGCATCAAAGCCATACTTCTCTTCCAGCTTCACAAACCACAGGCCGTCTACCGCGGTATAGCTGCGCTGAAAGAACTCGGCCACTTGCCTGTCGCTTAGCTCCATCGCACTCCCTCTCCTCACCATCAGGAGACCACCGGACGGGCTGGTCCCGCCTTCGGAAAGCATAGGACAACGGCAAACATAACTCAAGCGACGCGTCTGTCGATTAGAATAAGCGAAGCAAATCGACTATAATCCTAAGCCATGCAAAGTCACGAACCGCAGATCGAGGCACCGAAGAAGAAACCGATGAGATTCAATGTGCGGGAAATCCTGATCATGGCCCTCATCTTCCTGGTGGTGTTCGCCACGGTGCAGTTCAGCGTGCAGAGCTTCAGGGTGGACGGGCCGAGCATGGAGCCCTCTTTCACCGAAGGCGAGTTCATCATGGTGAACAAGCTGACTTACCGTTTCTGTGACCCCCGAAGGGGTGACGTGATCATCTTCGACCCGCCATTCTCTTCGGCGTATCCCTTCATCAAGAGGGTAGTAGGGCTTCCCGGAGAGCTGGTGGAGATAAGGCATGGCGACATATACATAGACGGCCGCCTGCTGCAGGAGACTCCCGACCTGGGCGAGCCCAACAGGGACATCGGGCCGACGCGAGTTGAGAAAGGCCACTACTTCGTTCTAGGTGATAATCGTGACAACAGCCGCGATTCCACCGAGGGCTGGACAGTGCCCCGTGAGAACATAATCGGCAGGAGCTGGATGATCTACTGGCCACTGTCAACCTGGGGACTATCGCCCGACTATTCATACAAACTGGCCACGGTCACATAGTCCTGCAAGGACAGTCCGGGTACCGAGAAACGCGCTCGGATGGAGACGCTTGACGCCTGAACTGGACAGCATCGGTTGCCTGAACAACGCCGGGAAAGAAAGGAGATACAACCGTGAAACACCTGAAGAAGCTGTTCACTCCACTCAAGATCGGAGCCATGGAGCTGAAGAACCGTATTGTCATGGCCCCCATGACCACCACCTGGGCTCCCAACGACGGCACCGTGCCGGACAAGATGATCGACTACTGGGAGGCTCGGGCGCAGGGCGGGGTGGGACTGATCATCTTTGAGACCGTGGTCATCGACTCAGCCCACCCGTACATAGTCCAGAGCGTGGGACTGTGGGACGACAAGCTCATCCCCAGTTTCAAGAGATTCGTTGACGCCATGCATGCCCACGGGGCCAAAGTGGCGCCTCAGATCAGCCATCCCGGGCCGGAGTCATTCGGATGGATATACGGGGTCCAGCCCGTGGGGCCCTCGGCGGTGGTAAGCAAGAGGCACGGGCAGGTCTGCCGTGAGCTCACCCTGGAGGAGATCAAGAAGATCATCGAGCAGTACGGTGACGCCGCCAGGCGGGCAAGGGAGGCCGGTTGCGATTGCATGGAACTGCACGCCGCCCACAGGTATATGCTGGCCGGGTCATTCCTGTCGCCGCTGCGCAATCAGCGCACCGACGAGTATGGCGGCAGCATCGACGGGCGGCTGAGGTTTGTCCTGGAAGTGGTGGACAACATCAAGAGAAAGGCTGGCAAGGACTTCCCGATCATCATACGCATGTCCGGTGACGAACATACGCCGGGCGGCAGCACCATTCTGGATTCATGCTACATGGCGCCCAGGCTGGCAGAGGCCGGAGTGGATGCCTTCGAGATCTCCGGTGGAGTGGACCCGGACGACACCTATCGGGTGCTGCCCTGCATGGGCATGCCCCCGGGGGTAAATGTGCCGCAGGCGGCGGCCATCAAACAGGTGGTGGATGTGCCGGTTCTGGTGGTAGGCAAGATCACCGATCCGCGTTTCGCCGATGATATCCTGGTCAAGGGCTACGCCGACGCCATAGTCATGGGGCGAGCCCTGCTGGCCGATCCGGAGCTGCCCAACAAGGCCAAAGCGGGCCATTTTGAGGACATCGCCCCCTGCACCAGTTGCGGTCAGGGCTGTCTGCGCATGGGATTAACATTTGAAGCTTTCACCTGCGTCATCAACCCCACCATCGGCAGGGAGAAGGAGATGGCCATCACCCCGGCAACCAAGCGCAAAAAGGTGCTGGTGACCGGGGGCGGGCCCGGCGGGATGGAGGCGGCTCGCGTCGCCGCCATCAGGGGCCACGATGTGACACTGTGGGAGAAAGCTGCCAAGCTGGGCGGACAGCTCTGTCTGGCTCCGGTTCCTCCCACCAAACAGGACATAACCAAGTGGGTCATCTACCTCTCGACTCAGCTTAAGAAGACCAAGGTCAAGGTGGAGTTGAACAAAGAGGCCACAGCAGAGTCTATCGAGAGCTTCGAGCCGGATGTGGTCATCGTGGCTACGGGAGGCAAGCCGCTCATCCCGCCTATCCCCGGTGTGGATGGAAAGAAGGTGGTCACGGCGGCCGACGTACTGGCCGGCAAGGTGGCCATAGGCCGGGGCAATGCCCTGGTCATCGGGGGCGGCATGGTCGGCTGTGAAGTGGCCGACTGGCTAGCCAGTACGGGCCTGGATCAGACTACCGGAAGCGTTCACGTCACCATAGTGGAGATGCTCCAGGATATCGGCCTGGACGAAATACCGCAGACCAGGATGCTGCTCATCCCCAGGCTGAGGCAGAAGGGGGTCCAGTGGATAACCGCGGCGCCAGTCAAGGAGCTCACCGAGGACGGTGCCGTGTACACCAAAGACGGGCGGGACGAAACCATCCGGGGCATGGACTTCATCGTTATCGCCTGCGGTGCGACATCGGTTGATGAGTTGAGCGAGAAGATCAAGGACAAGGTGCCCGAGGTCTATGTCATCGGCGATGCCAAGAAGGCCCGCAAGGC
>JAFNFZ010000022.1 GCA_017885485.1 Chloroflexota bacterium | reverse complement strand
CTATGGTGCCCGCGGCATTGCTATGTGTGTTTGTCATCACGCTGCCGAGGGCAGTACCCGGAGTGATGCTGACCACCTCAAGATAGGTGGTGCTGAAGTTAAGGTGTGCCCCGGCCGAGTTCACCTCCGCGCCCCCGCTGTTGGTAACCTTGATGTCCACAGCAAAGTCCTGCGACACCGTCGCTGTCTTCGGCGTGGGATCAATGACCATGCCCACTGTGGCGACGGCCGATACCCCGGACGCCATTCCCAAAGCGAGAGCCAGGCAAATAACCAGGCCAAGGCTAATCAATCTCTTTCTCATGTTATCTATATTTTCTTTCCTCCTTTTCTTACTAGAATTTGCCCTCTAAGGGGCGTAGCAATCTCCCGTTTGCCCGTAGTTAGAATACAGTAGCGCGTAGTCGCCGAGGTCCACTGCCCCGTTGCGGTTGAAGTCACAGTTGTCATTCCAGTTACCGTCACCCGGCTCCGAGCCGTAGGCAAAATAGAGCGCGGCATAGTCATCAAGTGCAATCGCATCATCATTGGTGGCGTCCCCCTCACGCAGGGTGTCAAAATCAACGGAAGTAGTTGTGCCAGACACCATTACTACCGTTTCCAGCTCGCTCAGGGCACGGGGAGACTTGACACTGATATTATAGGTGCCGGCCGCAACACCGGGAATGGTGAAGTCCCCTGTGTTGTTGGTAGTCACGGTTTCGGTCCTCACCACTACGCCACTCTGCCAGAAGGTCACATTAAGAGCGGTTATCCAGCTAGCATCGGGAGGAGCAGGTCGCCCCTGAAGGTCGACATGTCCCTTAAGAATGCCTCCTACACCAACAAAGATGTAGCTCTGCTTAGTCGTGGTGTCGGAGCCGCACTGCCCTGTGATGGTCAGGGTGACGTTATAAGTCCCCGCAGCATAACTGTGACTGGGATTCGGTACGCTACTATGGCTGCCATCGCCAAAATTCCAGTCCCAGATAGTAATATTTCCCGTAGAGAGGTCCGTGAAATTCACATTCAGCGGTGGCGGACCACTCTTCGGTGTGGCGGTGAAGTCAGCCTTTAGAGGCGGGTGGACGGTGATATAGCCTGTCTTAACCTCCGTATCAAAACCCAGAGCGTTGGTAGCTTTGAGGGAAACACTATAGGAAACAGCAGTGTTGTTTGTGCTTGGCTCAGTATAGGTGTGGGTTGGGTTTTGCGCGAAGCTGGGGGCGCTGCCATCCCCGAAATCCCACTCCCAACTGGTGGGCACACCTGTGGACAGGTCGGTAAAACTGACCGTCAGGGGAGCGCAACACGTCAGTGGAGTCCCTGAGAAGTCAGCCACAGGCACTTGCGGCCCGGTGAGATACAAATCGTGCCAGACAAAGGCGCCGCCATAGTTAGTCCAGGTGGCGCTGGGCGCGGGCATGGGTACACCGCCAGGGAGCGTGACACTGAAGTGTACGGTTTCCCCCTCGTAAGCTCCTCCTAGCCAAGCTGGGTCGACATCTAGGGAATACCGTGAGCGGAGAAATCCCGATGCAACATAAGTGTAAGCAGTCCAGGTGCCCCTATAAGGGCCTTCCAACCAGGCAGTTATCACTGTCCCATCGGGCACATTCTCATTGTTGAACTGCACCCATCCAGCAAAGCGACACGGTGTACTTGCGCTGACTGTGGCAGGAAAGGCCAACCCCAAGAGGGCGACTATAGCTACCACCGTAACAAGTAGAAGTCTTCTTTTAGCTATCTCCATTTACATCTCTCCTCTCCTATTCTTGAAGCAATTGCCGACTGCAGTCATAAGCAGCCCCAGGAGACCTGGGGCTGCTTATGCATTTCATTCGGCGCAATAGCTTCCTACTCAAGCGCCTTGATACCAGGTGGTCGCCTCTGTCACCTGGATCCAGTATGCGCTAAGGAACTTCATCTGGAAGTTGTCATTGACCCAAGCTGTTTCTGGGTCAGCAGCATACTCAGCGCTGTAGGCTAACCACTTGGCGGCAAAAGCGTCGTAGTACCACATGGCCACGAAGGTATCACCCAGGGGTGCTACGGCGGCTGCTACCGTTGGTGTTGTTGCCCAGTCTCCCCAGGCAACGTTGTTCCAGCCCGCAGCCAGATCAACCGGGGGATCTCCAGCGCCTGTCCACCATGTATCCTGGGCACCTGGCTCCTGGTTGAAATTCAGAAGTACGTCCCTGATGATCACGCCTTCTCTCTCTTCGAACTCGATGTGCATGTCAACCACGGCGCCAAGAGAGCTGCTGACTATGATTCCAGCGATGCCGTGGTGGCAGGGCTTGCCGAATTTGGCCTCGAAGGCAGCTGCCTCGTCCGGTGTGGGCTCTCTCGTGAAGCTTTCACCGGCGGGATAAGGATATCCCAGTATACCCTTCCCGTTGGTACCCTCAAGATAGGACTCGATCATACCACCGTTGGTGCTGCCCTCCAATATCCAGACAATCCTCTCGCCTATTGCAGGCATGCCATCGCGGTCGGTTACGAAGACAAAGACTTTCTTCTCGCTGGTGCTGTCCCGCACCCACTCGGAGTAGCCCTTGATCTCCTTGCCCCAGGTCCAGACCTTTTCGACAGTGTTGGAAAGCAACGTGTCCATATACTGGTACGGGGGGACCAAGGTCGCCTGTACTACGGTGTCACCCACTATCGTTCCGGTGGGAACGTCATAGGCATCGTGGGGCCCGAACTTGTCCACCCTCCACTCTTCCAGGTCAAGGTTCCAGTCACCGTTGAGCCAGACCATGGCCTCACCGTGGTTGTCAGAGTAGACCTCTACCTTGGTAGGATGCTGCTCATCGCTGGGCATCTCGCCGTCCGGCGCATCCACGATCTTCCAGAATGGGTAGGGTCCGTAGGCAGGATTCCAACTGTTCCAGTCATAGCCACCGGTGACGATTATGGGCGGGATCAAATCCCAGGGCGGTATCCACATCCAGTAGTACGGGTTGGTGTAGGCGATGCCGTCGGGACCGTCCTCGTTCAGATCTGTCTCAACCCACTGGTAGTAGACATCTGCCTTGTTGCAGTCTTTGAAGAAGCCAGGACCTTCGGTAATCTCGAAGAATACCTCGGCCGGCGGCATCGGGCAGTCCCACTCATTCAGTTTGCCATTGGGGACAATCGTCTTCCACCAAATCTTCCATGGCTCCTGGATATAAGGACTGTATTGATCTAGTGTGCTGTAAGGCCCGATAACTGGCCATTCAGCTACCAGGTCGCCAGCAATGTCAAGCCTATTGGGATTCTCGTCGAGCGTCCACTCTAAGTAGTCACCCGCCGTCGCCCACCCCTTGAGACACCTGTCAACCTCGCTCATGATGTTGTCATTGGGCTGATCCATAATGTCCCAGTGCCGGCCAAACTCCTCCCAATTATCGGGAGCCAGATGCGCCCAGTCATCGGGCAGCACATACCTGCCGGCGGGCGCGATATTGTATAAGGGGTTTTCGGGGTCAGGGAGCGCAGGCCTGTTCGTAGCTGGGAGATTATCCGCAGTAAACCAGCCCTTGATGCGAGCGCGGAGCAGGGCATCCTGCGATACGTTCAGTTCCTGATACAGGTCATCAGTCTCGGGGTTCCAGACAGGATCGACGATATCGTAGTACCACTGTATATCTTCAGTTGGAGGCTTTGGCAACTTGGTAAACCCTGGAAAGGCTACCACGTAGTCATAATCATTATAAACTATCTCTCCTATCTGTATGTCGCCCCAGTAGGTGACGTTGCCATCATCCTCCATTTCGCCCTTCCACACCCTCAGGGTCTTTCCTACAAAGTCTTCATCCCAATCCTTGGTGGAGTCGTCAATGATACCATATATATCACCGTCGACAGCTACGTTCTCGGCAAATTCGACCACGCCACTGTCGAGTACGGGATCCCACAGTCCATCGTTGTGACCTTCTCTCTCTCCCTGAAGGTTGCTCAGGCTGATTTCCTCAAGACCGAGGAAGATCTCCACAAACGTGGCTTTGTTGATCTCTACCCATACCGACTCGATTTTATCCCACTCAGACAGAGTGCATAGCACCTCGACAAGCGTCGGGGCGGAGCAAGACAGGTAGCAGCGAGCAACGCCATTCAGGTCAAGAGGAGTGCAGATCTTGTCCTCTGTAGGCGAGGAACCTCCTGGTGCGGGCGACAGGCCCGCATCGTCCTTGCCAGTCAGAATCTGGAAACATGCCTCATATTTGCCGTCACCCGTGTTGTTGTAGATGGAGCCGAACTGCTTCTCCAGGANNTCTTGAAGTTCCAGCTGCATATCTCAACGAAAACGGGCAGCTCCTCGCCCGTGTCCCCGGGGTATGTAGCCACGAAAACGACCTTTACCCGCACCTTGCCGTTGGCCACCAGCATGTTGCCGGTCCACCCCATCTCGTCGGGGTCCTCAATAACGCCATTGCCGTTTAGGTCGAGTGGCGTAGTCACCTTGGTGACGTGAATCCTCTGGTCGCCTTCGTCGTCCCACCCGTTGATAGGGTCAGGATCACCGTCGTTAAACCCGACGACCGAGGGGTATGGCGGGTACTGCTCCAGAAGATCATCGAGTTTGCCGAGGAGCTCGTCGGCGCTGATCCCGGAAGCCTCATCCTGAGGCAGCTTTTCCAGGTCGCTCCCGGCGGCCTCGTTGAACAGGTACATGTGAACGAGGGCTCCATTGGCGGGATGCTCAAAAGGTTCAAATCCGGGCTTTCTATCGAAGGTGCCAATGACCCTCTCACTTAGCCAGCCCACGCCAACTTCCTCCTTCTGGAACTCGAGATATTGGGTGTCATACGGTAGTGGAATCCGACCTGCGCCTTCGTACCATAGGACATCACTCTCGCCGGGGCACTCGGAATACACCCACTCGCCAGTGTCATAATCTAACTCCATTACTTGGAGCTCGGTGTCATCGATGTCACCCCACTTCTTGATACCAGAAAGGGGCCCCTCAAGTGATGTGTCGCAATCGCCATTTAAGTCGATAAAGGCTCTGACCGTTACCTCTCCGGGTTCAGTCGCATCGTTTTGTGCCACCTGTACCCAGTCGAACATATATGTATCATCGGGGTCGCCCTCACATAGAGTATCATACCCCGGTGGCATGTCGAAATATCCCTGGCCGTAGCCGAGATCTCCGCCTCTGATCTGGTGACCGTTCCCGCTGACGTCCCAGTCGATCACCTTGCCACGAAAGTAGTCAGGGACAAAGAAGATGGCTGTGGATGTGAGGACATTATAGCCTGTCTGGGAATCTATGCCCGCCGGATAAAAGTAGTCCCCCGGATAGTAGTCGGGGACTGGGTAAGTCATGGGCTCAACAATCAGCCCGGTCTCCACATAGATAGATTTCTTTGCCGTACCTTGGCCTCCGGTCCAAGAGACCGTCAGGCTCACCTCAAACGTCGCGTGCTCGGCCGGCTTGTGGAGAAGGAATTCATGGGTCATTGGATTACCCGTCCAATCGCCAGTGCCATCGCCGAAGTTCCACACCCAATCATTGGGTGCAACAGGACCATCGACGTAACCGTAGAAAGTGATCGTCTGTCCTGCCTTGGCAAAGTCAGCGAAAACCTTCTGATCATAGGGCGAGGTGCTAATGTACACCCTTATGGTTTGCCCTCCGCGAGCCTCAACTGGCGTTGTTGCTGCCAGAGGCGCCAGGCCAAGTGCAAATGCTAAAGCGATAATAAGATAAAATACTTTAGCTTGCCATTTTGGTTTTCTCATTTATTTCCTCCTTTTAGTCTTTAATTGTTCTCTCCAGNNAGGCTAGAGCGCTTCAGATATTATCGACAAGCCTTTGTTTGCCTGCCTGCTTGTCTCAGGCTGCCCCTTTGCCAGGTATCAACGCAGGCGTTATCATTTTGTGCCTGGGGCCGGGCGATTCTCCCTCCG
>JAFNFZ010000021.1 GCA_017885485.1 Chloroflexota bacterium | reverse complement strand
TCTCCGTCGGCCGCTTGGCTTCAGCCGCCGCTTTGTCGGACTTCTTGGCCTTGGCTTTGCCCTTGGAGTCGGCTGGGGAGAACGCGGATGCCGGTCTACTTCTCGCTGAGGTTCTGCTCTTCATTACCTTGGATTTCCTGGTCTTAACCCGGCCTTTGGCCTTTTCTCTGTTTGGCATGGAGGAAAACCTCTCCTAGTTCAGTGTTGAGTCTCAGTGCGGATTGTTGGATTTCTTCCAGGTCAGCAGTGCTGCCTTCGGTTCCCGCCTCTGAAAACAGGATCTTCTCCTTGGTCTTCATATCTCTCAGCCAGCGCTCCCGCAGGCGATAGACACATTCCNNGTCCAGGTGCTCCAGGAGGGTGACATCTAGCCCCTGGCGTATTGATTCTAGATCATGAGACTGTTGCCATGCAAGGAATAGCTCGAGGTTCTCGCTGTGAGCGGTGAAGAAGTCGGCTGATAGACCTGAGGCCAGGCTTCTCAGGTGGGGGTGGACGATGAGCAAAGAAAGGCAGTACTCTGCCAGGGGGTCACGCTGGGAAAGGGAGGGGACGAGCCTGGAAGGCCGTGCCGGGCCTCCTTCTCGTCTGGTGTCGATTGGCTTCAGCCTCAGTTGTTTCATGGCTGAGGACAGGGCTTTTTCATCCAGGCCCACCACGCGGGCCAGTTTCTGAAGGTAGTGGGCTTGACGGACGGGATGCTTGATCTCAGCAATGAGAGGCAGCAGTTTGTCCACGGCGGAAGATTTGTCTCTTGCCCTTGTCGGGTCCACCCCGGAAATCACGAGTTCAAAGGTGTAATCCACCACCGGAGATGCCTCGCCGAGCAGCCTCTCCCACTCTTTCGGGTCATCCTTGATGGTATCATCAGGGTCCTTCCCTGCGGGCAATACCATGACCTTTATCTCTGCGTCAAGGACGTCTTCATACTTCACCAGGCCCGCTGACGTGGGCAACGGGACTACTTTCTGATCGAAGGTCTGACTGGCTACTTCGATTCCTCTGAGTGTCGCCATTTCACCGGCCGTNNACCTGTTTCTCAGTGAGAGCGGTGCCCAGAGAAGCGACTACGTCACTGAAACCGTATTGATGGGCTACGATGACATCCATATAGCCTTCCACGACTACCACCCTGTCTTGTTTCCTTATTGCGGACTTGGCATGTTCGATACCGTAGAGCACACTGCTCTTGTCGAAAACCGCCGTTTGCGGTGAATTGAGGTATTTGGGCAGGGAGTCATCAAGGGCCCGTGCTCCAAAGCCCAGGACCCTTCCGTTCATGTCTCGAATGGGGAACATCAGTCTGTTGCGAAAGCGGTCGTAGGTGCCCTCCCCGCGCTCCCTTTCTATCACCAACCCCCCGGCTATCAGGTCGCTTTGATGATAGCCCTTCTTGAGCAGTTGCTGGAGCAATGAGTCCCAGCTATCCGCGCTGTAGCCCAACTGGAATCGCCTCATGGTTTCATCCCGGATGCCCCGGTGAGTCAGGTAGGCGCGGGCCTTGTGGCCTGCTGGGGATTGGAGGAGCAGTTGGTGAAAGTACTCCGCTGCTGCCTCGTTCATTCTCTTGAGCTTGTCTGCCTCTGTCTCACCATCCTCGGCTTTTCTGAAGGTGAGGGAGACGCCTGCCTTCTCTGCCAGTATCCTGAGAGCTTCCCCAAACCCGATCCCTTCCTTCTTCATCACGAAGGAGAAGGCGTCACCGCCGGTGCTGCACGCTCCGAAGCAATGCCAGCTCTGCCGCTCTGGAAACACATAGAAGGAGGGGGTCTTCTCCTGATGGAAAGGGCATGCGGCTTTGAAGTTACGCCCAGCCTTCTTCAAGTCAGGTACGTAGGCGGCGATTACCTCGACTATATCTAATCTCTGTTTCACTTCGTCGATGGTGTCCATGGTTCCCACAGCTCCCAGTCAGCCCCTCTCACTTGCAGCTCGTTGCGGGAAGGGGTTGTCACAGTAGGTCAAGATCCCCGGCTCTTCTCATGGCGTACTGGTCGGTCATCCCGGCCACGTAGTCCAGTACCCGCCTGGCAAGAGGCTCGCCACAGACGGCATATTCATTGGGGAGTTGGCCCTCATGTGCCATGAAGTATTCGTAGAGCAGGCGTACTGTCTTCTTGGCCTTCTCTGCCTCACGATTTACCACCTCTGAATTGTACACTCTTTTGAAAAGGAAGGCCCTGAGGGTGTTCATGATCTCATTCACGGGGGGACTCATCCCAATCATTGGCCGTGCCTTGTCGCCTGTCAAGTCCTCTCCTCTGGCGGCCCATGAATAGTCCAGAATATCGCAGATCACGGTGCTTATTCGTTCAGAGTGGGACTGCCCCAGTACCGTTATGATCGAGCCCGGAATCTCGCTCTCCCCGATTATGCCAGCACGGAGAGCNNTTACATATTTGACCTTCGAGGGTGTCGACTGTCCCCCATCCTTCGCCCAGGATATCAACCCTGGATTTCGAGTGCTTGAGGATGCCTTCTCTCACCTCCGAGGTGAGGTTGAGCCCTTTGCCTCCCTTCTCCAGGAAATCGACCACCCTGAGACTCTGTTCATTGTGCCTGAAGCCGTAGGGCGAGATCTCATTCAGGACATCCTCTCCTGTATGTCCAAAGGGAGTGTGTCCCAGGTCATGACCCAGGGCAATCGCCTCAGTCAAGTCCTCGTTGAGATTCAGGCCGCGTGCTATAGAGCGGGCGATCTGGGAAACCTCTAGAGTGTGAGTCAATCGAGTCACGTAGTGATCCCCCAGTGGAGCAATAAAGACCTGGGTCTTGTGTTTCA
>JAFNFZ010000020.1:2243-3485 GCA_017885485.1 Chloroflexota bacterium | reverse complement strand
TTCGGGCTAGTCGACAATTGCATGGTGGAGGGCCCTGTGCGCAAGACAGGTGCAGTTGTTGTGCGGGCAAATGTCCCGAGCGACCAGATATATACATCCCTGGAGGCCTTCAAGGAATGTGTTCGTCAGGCAGCCAAGCTGTTGCTGGATAGTCTCTAGTAGCTCTGGGGGATGAGCTGCAGAACCAGAAAGCTCTCAGTGTATCCTGCCGAAAACCCTTCTGTAATGGTGTGGCTCACGCTGCCCCTATAGACCCAGGCGTCCTTGAACTGGGCATTGAGATAGTCCTGCAGTAGCTGAGCTTTCTTCCTTGAATCGCCACCGGGGCGACCTTCCTTGAACAGGGTGTCCACGCTAACGACCTTGTAGGTCTCCATTTCAACCCTCCCTCTGCTCATGAGACTTCAGCCGCACTGACATGCTTCTGTCCTGGTGTATCCAGAACGCATTACCATCAGTCACTCCCATACCAGGCGCGCATGTTCTCCCCCACGAGCGCAATCAATTTCCGGCGGGGCAACAACCTCTGAGCCAAGAATATGGTCCAGCGATTTCGTGCCCCCGCTATGTGGCTGGGCGCCCTGCCCAGCGCCTCCAGGGCCTCGGAGGCCGTTGGCCCTGGTTCCATCACCATGGCCAGGCGAGAGCGCTCCAAGCGCGGCTTTGAGAGCACAAACCCGGTAGTGCGTGTCGTCCCCGGCATGAAGCCGAGCACATCCACGCCGTGGCCACGGAGCTCATCCCAGAGGCTCTCCGCCAGAATCAGATTGTAGGCTTTGGTAGCGGCATAGCTGGCTATGTAGGCCACCCCCTGCAACGCAGAGGCTGACGAAACGAGGATAATGCCTCCCCGGTTCCGGGCCAGCATCCTCCTGCCAAACTCCTCCACCAGCAACAGTGGCGCTCGAACATTCACGTCCACCATTCTCAGCTTGTCCTCCAGACTCTGCTCGAAGAAGAGCCCCACTGGTGGGAATGCCGCATTGCTGACCAGCAAGCCGATTTCCATTCCCTCAGTCTGCTGCCGTATTGGGTTCATAAATCCAGGATGAGCCAGGTCTGTCACAATCGTCTTCACCTCGCGGCTGGTTTTCCTACGGACCTCCTCAGCTACTTCCGCCAGCTCATCAGGTATCATATCCACCAGCACCAGGTTGAGCCCCAGCCCTCCGATTTGCCGGGAGAACTCGGTGCCCAGGCCACGGGCGGCCCCTGTGACCAGCGCCCAGGGACCATACTTCA
>JAFNFZ010000020.1:2077-2224 GCA_017885485.1 Chloroflexota bacterium | reverse complement strand
ATACACTCATGTTCTGCAGTCACCGTATTCGCGGTTTCGTGGATTGACGCATGATCGACATCCTGCCTGACCTGCCATGATTGTACACACCAAGGGCTGCAGTTGGGAAGTGAGGAAGAGCCACTTGGGTCGGAAAAAGTAGCCTAT
>JAFNFZ010000020.1:0-2061 GCA_017885485.1 Chloroflexota bacterium | reverse complement strand
GCGTCTTGCTTATGCGATTGTTGCATGACAGAATGTGGGGACCATAAGTCATACCTTGGGGACATAGCATCAAACGTGCGGTGCGGATTCCCCGGCACAGAATGGCGCGAGAACTGGGAAAGACTTCATGACATTACGCGAAAAGGCAGCGCTCATCGTTTGCCTGATGCTCTGCTCCCTGGGCGGAGCTGCAATCCTGGTCTTGCAGGTCACGTCGCCGGACGACTCCGACAACCATGTACCTGCCTATGCCATTCTGGCCGTCACAGCGGGCGGACTGGCTTTTGGGATAGCAACTATCCTCCTGGTGAGTAGAACTCTGCAGACACGCCTCGGTGGGATCAGTTCCCGCCTGCATGCAATACGCCACACCCGCGGTTTCTCCCAGCGTGTCTCTCTGGCAGGTAAGGACGAGTTTTCGATTCTGGCTGCCGACATAGACGCGGTGCTCGAGTCGCTGGAGGAGTCTCATACCCAATTGGCTGAGACTGAAGCTAGACAACGGGCCACTCTTCAACTGATACCGGATTTCATGTTCCTCATGAAAGAAGATGGCAGCATTTCGGCGATGACCGATTGCAAAGAGCATGGCGGCAGAGGCCCATCCGCTGATTGTCCTCCAGGTGCAGAGGCAAAACACAACGGTCAATCCCATGGTGGAAACGGACACCCTTCTCCGTTGCTGACGACCCTCTCTGAGGAAATTGCCCGCCAGGGCAAGGATTACGCCATACAGGCCTTGGCAAAGGGCCAGACACAGAGCTTTGAATTTGAACTCCCGAACAATGGCAGCAGCTCCTACTGGGAGACGCGAATGGTTGTCTGCGGAGAGGGCGAAGTCCTGGCCATGGCGCGAGATATGACGGACCGCAGGCGAGCTGAAGAGGCAGTGGCAAAAGCGAAAGACGCCCTCGAGATAGAGGTGAAAGAACGCACTGCGGAGTTGGACCGGGTGAATGAAGTCCTCAAGAAGGAGATCTCATTGCGTCTCCAAGAGGAGGAGGTCCTCAGAAAGAGTTACAGAAAGGTGGAGGCGCTACTAGAGAACACCATCGCAGCGATGGCAATGATCGTAGAGAGAAAGGACCCCTACACGGCTGGCCACCAGCGACGGGTAGCCAAGCTGGCGTGCGCCATAGGTCGTGAGATGGGTCTTCCGGCAGAACAAATCCCAGCAATCAGGGTGGCTGCGATGCTTCACGACCTGGGTAAGATATTCGTGCCCGCGGAGATCCTGAACAAGCCCGGACGGCTGACTGAGAGCGAGCTGGCCCTGATCAAAACCCATCCTTCCACAGACTTCGAGATTTTGAAGGCCATCGATTTCTCCTGCCCGGTGGCAGACATTGTGGCCCAGCACCATGAGAGGCTGAATGGGTCGGGCTATCCGTCGGGCCTCCGAGGTGACGAGATCCTAGTGGAGGCACAGGTCCTCGGCGTGGCTGACGTCGTTGAAGCAATGTCGTCAAGCCGACCATACAGACCAGCACTCAGCCTGGATGAAGCCTTGAAAGAGATTGTAAGCAAGAAAGGTATCCTTTACCACGCCGATGCAGTCGATGCATGCGTCCGGCTATTGACAGGAAAGAAGTTCAGTTTTTCTGTAGAATAGGCAATACGGAGGCATCTGAACTATGAGTCAGCCCTGGTATGAAGTGGGGAAATGGTCCATCGATGTGAATATGAGCCCAATTCTGGGTGAGGCCCTGACTGAATTCACCAGCCGCATTGAGGAGAGACTGTTCCGCAGACTCACCGCAGAGGCCATCTGTATTGTGGACTCGGCGCCCAGCGCAAGCACGGTGCGCGTAATGGGAACTCCATGTCCCACTCCCGAAAGGCAAGACGAGGACCGCAACATATACCTGATGGTATTCCGGCCGGACATAGTGAGGCTGTCCCCCAAGGCTGCCCTGGGAGAGGTAGCCCACCAGTTCGCTCACCTGGTCCTGAGACTGGAGCACGGAGTGGATAGCGAGTCTCTTCCCGCAGGAGACGAAATGGCGGACAACCTGGCGATTGGCTGGGGGTTCACAGAAGAGATCGGGGCAAACAAAGCAG
>JAFNFZ010000019.1 GCA_017885485.1 Chloroflexota bacterium | reverse complement strand
CCTCTCGTATGTCATCCCGCACTTGATGCGGGATCCACGCCCCCGCAACCCCTCGGCCATCAACTATCAGCCATGCCCCATGCGCTATCAGCTATGAGCCATGAGCCATCAGCCACTCATTTCCTCACCTTGCTACCACCTGGCGTACCGTGCGAAAATATAGGATAGGCTCGGTCATGACAGTCATAGGCCTCACCGGTGGCATCTGCAGCGGCAAGAGCACGGTAGCTGATTTCCTGGCCGGTCTGGGGGCGGTGGTGCTGAGCGCTGATGCCATTGGCCACGAGGCCTTCGAGCCTCATTCCCAGACATGGCAGCGGGTTGCGGATGAGTTTGGCCGGGAGATCCTGACCGCCGATGGCCGGATCGACCGCCAGAGGCTGGGCGAGATCGTCTTCGACAACAGCGAAGCCCTGGCGCGATTGAACCAGATAATGCACCCCGGCATGCATCAGGTCGCTGCCGGCAGAATCGAGGAGCTGAAGCGGCAGGGTGTGAAAGTCGTCGTACTGGAAGCCCCGCTTCTGATAGAGGCCAACTGGATGGACTTGGTGGACGAGGTCTGGGTGGCCGTAGCCGGCGAAGAGACCGTCTTGCGCCGTTGCCGCCAGCGCTCGGGTCTGTCCGAAGTCCAGGCCGTGGCCCGTCTTTCGGCCCAGACCTCTGTCGAAGAGAAGCTCAAGCACGCCGATGTCGTCATTGACACCGATGTCAGCCTGGCTGATCTGGAGGCCAGAGTGAAAGGCCTCTGGGAGGAGAAGTTTGCCTAGTCTCTGCGGGAAGTTGAACAGGGAGAGCATCAGACGAGCGCTCTCTCAGCGACATAAGGCCATTGAGAGGATTGCTGGCTATACGCCTTCGGCTGTCCTCATTCCTCTCTATGAGAGAGAGGGGGAGTGCTACCTGGTTTTCACCAAGCGGACGGAGATCGTAAATCACCACAAAGGTCAGATATCGTTCCCTGGAGGAGGCCGTCATCCCGAAGACGCTACTCTCATGGATACCGCCCTCAGGGAGTCCTGGGAGGAAATCGGCCTCAAACCCGAAGACGCAGAGATTCTCGGTGAGCTTGATGACATTGCCACCTACACCACCAATTTTGTCATCTCCCCCTTTGTGGCTGCTATCCCCTATCCATATGAGTTTCGGCTGAGTCCCTACGAAGTGGAAGGGATCATCGAAGTTCCGTTGTCCGTCCTCGTTGACCAAAGCAACTTCAGCCAGGAAGTGGTCTCACTGGGAGATCAGTTGATCCTCCAGTACTTCTACAGCCACGGCGATCAGGTCATCTACGGGGCTACCGCCAGGATCCTGAAGCAGTTCCTGGAAGTCGTCGTTCATGTAACCCAGACGCAAAGCTTGTGCCAATCATAGGTGCATCCTCAGACTACTGCCAGAGAACTGGAGTGTGAGGCATGGACATGGTTGAGGGTGAGGTTTCTGCTCGATGAAGCCTGGAGCCATTCTTTCCTACCTTCAGATGTGCTCTCGAGAAGGAGTGAATCTCCAGAGAGGAATGAATTATCACCTGCGTGGCGGGGTGAGTGTCATTCTCATGAGCTTGCGACCGGGGGCACCCTATGCAGACAGGATTGAGGATAATGGCCGATTCTTGATCTACGAGGGCCATGACCTGCCAAGGCGCAGAGGCAACCTTGATCCCAAGATGCTTGACCAGCCGATGACAAATCCAAATCGTACACTGACCCAAAATGGCCTGTTCTATCAAGCGGCGATGGGTCACAAAGAGAGAGGCTGTCAGCCCGAGATTGTGAGAGTGTATGAGAAGGTCCGCTCTGGGATATGGGTCTACAATGGGCTGTTCAAGTTGGTTGATTCTTGGCTGGAGAGGGACAGGCATCGGAAGGTTTTCAAGTTCAGACTGCGGATCCTAGATGATTCCGAAGACTTTGACTCGCCACAAGAGGACATTGAGCACACTCGTCTTATTCCGGCATCAGTCAAACTGCAGGTTTGGCAGAGGGATAAGGGGAGATGCGTCATCTGTGGAAGTAACGACAACCTTCATTTTGATCACATAGTCCCCTATTCAAAAGGTGGTTCTTCCCTGGTGGCTGCCAATATTCGGCTACTCTGCGCCAGGCACAATCTGGCCAAGAGAGATAGGATAGAATACGCCTAGCAGACGCCCCATGCTCCAAGTTGTTGTCCGCAAATACGCTTCTGAATGTGTCCAAACCGCTATTGGGGCAATGCGCTGGGCAAATGATGTGGACCCACCATGGCCGCAGCACCGCGAGACGCCGCTACCCTGATTCTCCTGCGCCAGGCAACCCCGCCTGGCTCGGGGATCGAAGTCCTCATGCTCCAGAGGCATGCCAACAGCGCCTTCATGCCCGGGGCGTATGTCTTCCCCGGGGGTGTTGTGGAGGAGTCTGACTACGCCCCTGAGATAGAGCGGCTCTGCCGCGGGCTCACTTATGCCCGGGCCCGCAACATCATGCCTGACATATCTCCGCCTCAGAAAGCCTTGGGCTTCTTCGTGGCCGCCATCCGCGAGGCCTTCGAGGAGGCCGGGATTCTTCTGGCCTATGGCGAATCATCATGCCCCGCAGTTCTCAGCGATGAGCATAAGGCGCAGTTCGCCCGCCACCGCAGCCCGGTGCACCGCAATCCCCGTCTCTTCGCTCCGATGCTTGACGATGAAGGCCTGAAGATAGCCGCCGACAGCCTCTTCTACTTCACCCACTGGATCACCCCCGAGGCATCCCCCATCAGGTTCGATGCCCGTTTCTTCGTGGCCGCAGCCCCCGCGGATCAGGAGGCTTCCTGCGACGCCCTGGAGACCACTGCTGCCCTGTGGATTTCCCCCCAGGAGCTGCTGGAAGCGCATCGAAAAGGGGATCTGTACCTCCCCGTTCCTACGCTGTCCAGCGTGTCCACCCTTGCCGGGTTCTCCAGCGTTCAGGAGGTCATCGCCTCGACGCGGGAAAGAGTGATAAGCGTCGGTTATGGATGAGGCAGCCCGCCGCGCCGTTCACTCACCCCGCACCCGGTGCAGCCACTTCTCCACCCACGACACCAGCTTC
Organism: Chloroflexota bacterium; assembly: GCA_017885485.1. Taxonomy (GTDB): domain Bacteria; phylum Chloroflexota; class Dehalococcoidia; order UBA2247; family RBG-13-53-26; genus RBG-13-53-26. Next base: position 374 of record JAFNFZ010000019.1, on the reverse strand, counting down.
CAATGGCTGAGGATCTCTTCGGCCGCCGAGTAGGGGTCGAGGTCGCCTTTCTCTACCTTCTCCAGGTATGCGTTAAGCTGGCCATCGCTCTCCACCAGCTTCAGGACCTGCCCCGTGATCCTGTCCTCTATGGTGTGAAGCAGGTCGGCTCTCCGTTGCTTCTGGCGTTTGAGCGACAGTTTACCACTGGACTTCAGCGCCTCGTAGTGCTTCTCTATGTGCTGGTACAGCTCCCTGGTTCCCACATCGTTGGTGGCCTGGGTGGCCACTATGGGCACCTGCCACCAGGCCTCCTTGGGCTTCTGGTGAAGCATGGCCATCAAATCGGCCACTATGATATCTGCGCCGGGTCGGTCGGCCTTGTTCACCGCAAA
>JAFNFZ010000018.1 GCA_017885485.1 Chloroflexota bacterium | reverse complement strand
CCAATTGAGCCATCCGGCCGCCGATAGCAGGAGCCGTGTCTACTAGATAGACTTTGAAACCCATGTTAGAAAGATCCAGAGATGCCTGGATGCCGCTTATTCCGCCCCCTACGACCATGACCGCGCCTATTTTGCTTTCCCCGGACTCCCATTCGTCGACTTTGCCTTGCTGTATCATTGTCATCTCGGTTAGCACTTCGTCAGAGGTACCTCAAGAGCCTCCAGGACAAGCTCTGAGACATCTCTGACCTGAAGAGCATTGTCACTGGTCTCCGTCAGCAGACTGGCTTCGAAGTTCATCATGCAGTAGGGACAAGCAGTAGCCAGAATGTCCGCGCCCAACTCAATAGCCTGATTCAATCTGAGGTCAGAGAGCCTCTCTCCCTTCTTGGTATCTTGCCAGATACCGCCCCCCCCACCACCACAGCAAATAGCACCTTCTCGACAGTCGGGAAATTCCATCAACTCCAGGCCCGGAATGCTTTTCAAGACCGCCCTCGGCTCTTCATATACTCCGTTGTGACGGCCAAGGTAACACGGATCGTGGTAGACGACCTTCAAGTCCATTTGCCTCTGGAACTCCAGCCTCCCCTCGCGCAGGAGTTCAGCCAGGTACTGGCTGACATGAACTACGTCAAAGGCACCCCCGAACCCCGGGTATTCCTTCTTGAACGTGGTGTAGCAGTGAGGGGAGGCAACAACTATCCGCTCGACCCCAACTCTGGCAAAGGCATCCAGGTTTCTCTGCGCCAAATCAGCAAAGAGCCTGTCGTTACCTGCTTTGCGCACACTCTCACCACAACAGCTCTCATTTGCTCCCAGTATGCCAAAGTCAGCTCCCGCTATCTGCAAGGTTAGCGCCGTCGCCCGCGCCACCTGCCTTACCCTGGCGTCATAGGCACCCACGCAGCAGGGAAAGAATAGAATCTCGGTGCCGGGGCTGAATGCCTTGACATGCAGATCGCGGGCCCAGTCATCTCGTCTTTCCTTTGGCTCCCCCAGAGGGTTGCCAACTGCGGCGAGACTGGCCATAACGCTCCTCAGGCCGCCTGGCATGGCGCCCGCCTGCACCATTATCTTGCGCATGGCTATCATCACATCCGGTATCTGCACCCCGCGGGGGCAACGACTCACGCATTCGTTGCACGTCGTGCATCGCCACCAGTCTTCGTCCTCGACATCAGCCAGGCCCAAACCGGCCTGGCGAAGCTTTCTGTGCACGATTAGCTTGCCCACCGTGTTCCAGGGGCAAGTTACTGTGCACAGACTGCACTGGAAGCATAGCCTGGCCGTTCCGCCGCCGGCTTGCTTGATCAGCTCTTCCCCCTCTTTGAAAGGAGCAACAGGTTCCATACGTGTCAGCCTGTCCTGCTTTCAGGAGTTCCTAGTGTACAGTCCGCAGCCAGAACTTCGTTCTCGTCGTCTACCAGGGTCAGTGCCTCCTGCACGCACACTTTGACGCACTGCGGGTCCGGAGGCTCACCACAGGAATCGCACTTCAACGGGGTCTCAGTGTCAGGCTCTTTGAAAACAGGTTTGGCCGGGCAGGAAGCACGGCACAAAACGCATCCATCGAATTCCCGTCCGCCGATAACAACGGAACCTTTGGAGTTGCATTCTGCATCCGTATACGGACCGGCTATCACCGGATAATAAGTGTGCTCCTCAGAGAATACGGCTATCCGCGCCTTCTTGGGATTGAAGGTGCCCTCCACATGGTGCAACGAGCAGACCAGTTCACAAAGGCGGCAACCGGTGCACTTATCATGGTCAATCTTGATTCTGATCACTCCAGCCCTCTCTTTGAGTCCCGATCGCCTCTGATCGCCTCGATCAGGACCAGACAGGAACGGCTATCCCCAATTCCGCCAGCTTCTCCGGTGTGGGGACACCATTCTCATCCCATCCTCTCAACCGATAGTACTCGGGCAGCATTTCACCCAACCTGTGCACGTTGCCCTTGGCCCAGCCCTCTTGCACAGGCTCCCCGGTTATCCTCGATGGCAGGCTATCATCAGCGGCCGTTATCCCGGCCCGAAGGTTAAACAACCGCTCCATGTTCCAGATCCTCTCGCCGATTAGCCTAGCATCCCTCGGCGTATAGCCTAGGCCCGTCGCCGCCTGCATCAGTTCCAGGGTGTACTGCATCAGGGTGGGTTCCGCGATCAACCGCAGACACAGGCCACTGACATCGATGAAGGCATAATCGTTCTGTCTCTCTATGCACATGGCTGCCTTCCCCTCTATTGCCAGAGCGCGATCATGCCCACGCCTGCCAAATGCCTCGGCGGAGAACATCACGGCACGAAGGTGGCAGGCCCCGCGGGTGGAGGTAGCGAACTCCAGCCCCATTCCTTGGAGAGCCCTGACGAAATGAGCTGGGAAATCCAGCTTCTTCACACCCATGAAGACCTCGGGGTGTCCGTATTTCTCTGCAAGGCGATATCCCCCCTCGGCCAGTACATCCCCGAAGTCGCAGCGCATTCCCGTCTTCTCAACCAAGTCGACCATAGCCTGAGCGTTCCCAAAGTGCAGCTTGCAGCCCGCGTCCTTTTCCGGCAGATATCCTTTCTCGTACAGTTCCATGGCACATCCAATGGTCCCACCAACAGACATAGTATCCATGCCCAATTCATTGCAGATATGATTGGCTTTCACAATGGCGGCAAGGTTATCGATTCCGCAGTTTGCCCCGAGCTTGGCCACTGTCTCGAACTCCGGCCCGCCCCCGGATGACTGAAAC
>JAFNFZ010000017.1 GCA_017885485.1 Chloroflexota bacterium | reverse complement strand
GGCGGCGTTTCCAAGCTCCGCTGCATGTCCTGCAACACCAGGTTCAAGCGGGAGGAGTATGACCTGGAGAAGCTGAAGGCGCAGGGCCAGTTGCCGCCCCGCTGCCGGAAGTGCAACGGGGTGGTCAAGCATGACGGGGTCTACTTCGGGGAAGCCATACCCTCGGATGTGGCCCACGCCAGTCTGGAAGCCGCTTGGAAATGCGACCTGATGCTCATCTGCGGTACCTCCGCAGTGGTCTATCCCTTCGCCCAGCTGCCCCGAATAGCCAGGCAAAAGGACGCCGGCATTGGAAGCAGGAATGAATGGAGCCTTCACACAGCAGGAAAGGCGACCGGAGTTACCATAATCGAAGTGAACGCCGAGTCCACCCCGCTGACCCACGAGGGGGTGTCAGATTACATAATTCAGGGGAAAACAGGCGACGTCCTGCCCAGGATAGTTGACGAAGTCAAGAAGATGAGAGGCTAAGATATGGGCAACCTCAACGGAAAGGTAGCTTTGATCACTGGCGCCGGATCGGGGATAGGCCGCGCCTCCTCTATCCTCTTCGCCAGAGAGAGCGCCAGAGTGGCCCTCTTCCTGGCTTCGGATGACTCCGCATATATCACCGGTGCTGCCATCGCGGTGGACGGGGGTTGCACCGCCGAGGCCAGGCTGCTCCTCAAGGAGTAGACCACCCGCCGCCTGATATGTGATGACTTGTGAAGTGCCGTAGGCCCAGGGTAGCATCTGAGCAGCAGGAGACCATGAAGGGAATTGCCGCAGAGAGATTCAAACAGTGGACGGCAGGGCGGGATGCTTTGACGGCCCGGGTGGCCGTCTTTGAGAATATCAGAGACATACCATACGCCATCGTTCCTGAACTGAACGACGCCCGGAGATACGCAGAGGTACTTACCCTTGGGAAGGGCTCCTGCACCCCCAAGCATTTCCTCCTCTGCAGCATGTACCAGCAGCTTGGCCTGTCAGTGCTCTATGCAGTCTATCCCTTCCGCTGGGACGAGGTTGAAGTTTCCTACCCACCCGGACTGCGGAGGCTGGCCGAGGCTCTGTCTCTGAGCTATCACCTGGCCTGCAGAGTGGAAATCGAAGGCAGGCTGGTCCTGGTTGATGCCACGTTGGATCCAACCTTGGAGAAGATGGGGTTGGCGGTGAACAGAGATTGGGACGGTCTGTCGGATACCCAACTGCCGATGCACCCTACCGGGGAGGAAGAACTGTACCACCCCTCGGAGGCTGCCTCCCTCCGGGCTCAGCCCGACGAAACACGGCTGGCCTTCTACGATGCGCTCAACCGGTGGCTGGAGGAACTGCGGCTGCACCCACCGGGACCACCATCCGCATAGAGCGGGGCAGCCCCCGGCCGGCAAGCCGCATTACCCCAGAATGGTGACAGCGCAGGTGACAGCGCAGTGTTTGACGTGATCAGCACACTGTGTTACAGTCGAACAAGATAGCATCGATGGTACAGGCAGAACACATCCTTGTGATCCATTGAGTCCTCCATGACACCAGCCGGACCAAGGAGAGAACAACGACGATCAAACAACTGTTCCGCTTGCCGATCCCTGCTGTCCTCNNGCGACGGCGATAGCGGTCGCAGGTTCACACCCCGCACTGCCCTCCACGACGGAAGTCAGCATCCCATCAAACCTATGATGCCTGACACGGCACGGGGCTTCTGCCAGGTCTGTGGGTGTTATCACCCGGTACAGGCCAGTGTGATGTCTCTGCAACTTGGCTACGAGGATGCCCTGGCGGCGCCCCAGTCGGTGTCTCAAAGCCCGCCCCTGTCGTCACTGCAGTCGTCAGCTCCAGGGCTCTTTGGACAGTCTGAGTACATGATCGGTGATGTGGCGGTAGCAGTCATTTTCCCTGAGAGCGACAACTCTACCGACAGCGAAAGCGAGACGTGGGACCTCGACAGGATGAATACGTGCATGGCAGAGATAACCGAGGGGCTGGGCTGGTGGGAGACCCAGGAACCTCTGGCGAATCTGAACCTCCACATCAGTTCGTACGGCACCCGGGCAACCAGCTATGAGCCGATAACCCGATCTCATGACGACGAGGGACTCTGGATCGCCGAAATCATGACCGGACTGGGGTATCCCTCGGACAATGGCACACATCTTGACCAGGTGGCGGCCCTCAATGACCATGAAATGAGTCAGCAGGGGACAGACTGGGCATTCACCATCTTCGTGGCGGACAGCCTGAACGACGTCGACGGCAGATTCAGCGATAGCTATTTCGCTTATTCCTATGTCGGGGGCCCCTTCACAGTCCTGACCTACGACAACGATGCCTACGGAATAGGCGACATGGACTGGGTCTGCGCCCATGAGACCGGCCACATATTCTGGGCCACCGATGAGTATGATGGCATCCCGGAATACAGCGGCTATCTGAACGTCATCGATGACGAGGACGCGGACTGTATCATGAGTTACCCTCACAACTGGAACCTCTGCCCGGCAAGCAGGGGACAGATCGGCTGGAGAGACACAGACGGCGACAACATTCTGGACCCCATGGATACCACCCCGGACACCATCTTCGATCCCGCTCCTCCGGATTTCACCAGCGACACCGTCCTTACGTACACGGGACAGGCTGAGGAAGTGCCGCTGGCCAACAACAACCCTCAGTGGTGGTCGTCAGGGCAGGATGTCAGCATCAACACCATAACAGATGTTCAGTACCGTGTAGACGGTGGCGATTGGCAGAGCGCCACGCCTACGGACGGTGACTTCGACGAGGGAATCGAGGCATTCACCTTCACTACCTCACCACTGGCTCCTGGCACATACACAATCGAGGCCAGAGCCCAGAACTCCACAGGCAACTGGGAGACGTCCTTTGCTCAACATGCCGTGGTCATCGACATCACCAACCCATCGGCAGCGATGAGTGGTGTACCGGACTTCGTTAGGACAACGCCCTGGTTCGGTGGGATGGCCGCCGATGCCGCGCCGGGACAACTGGACAGGGTCGACGTTCGGATCAGGAACCTCAGCCAGAATACCTACTGGGACGGATCTTCCTGGGTACCAGCCTCAACATGGATCACGGCCTCGGGTACCGGTTCCTGGAGTTATGCCCTCCCATCACTCACCAATGGGGCTACCTACGAGCTCAGGGCCATGGCCATCGACAAGGCGGAGAATGAGTCCGCAGTGGCCTCGGATACCTTCACCTTCGACACCGCCTCCCCCACAGTCATCATGGATGACATACCCGATCCCGTGGATTCGCTTCCCGCAGTGAGTGGAACGGCCGCCGATGCCTCGTCGGGACAGCTGGATAGAGTTGTGATTCAGATCAGGAACGTCGGCCAGAATACCTACTGGGACGAATCCTCCTGGGTGCCAGCCCCAACGTGGGTCAACGCCGCGGGCACAGATTCCTGGAGCTATGCCCTGCCGGCTCTCACCAATGGGTCTACCTACGAGGTCAGGGCCATGGCCGTCGACGGCGCGGGGAATGCATCCCCGGAAGTCTCTGATACCTTCACCTTCGATGACCTGACCACTCCAACTGTGTCGATAATAAGTCTGCCGGACTTCGTCAACGCGCTGTCCTGGATAGGCGGGGCAGCCGCCGACGCGCCACCGGGACAATTGGACAGAGTCGAGATTCAGATCAGAGACGTCAGTCAGGGTACCTACTGGGATGGCTCCTCCTGGCTGCCAGCCTCAACCTGGATCACCGCCTCGGGCACAGATTCCTGGAGCTACGCCCTGCCATCACTGGACAATGGATCGGTCCACGAGGTCAGGGCCATGGCCATCGACAGAGCAGAGAATGCGTCTGCAGTGGCCTCAGACATCTTCACCTTCGACACTGCCATCCCTGCCATCACCGTGAATGACATAGCCAATCCCGTGAATTCGCTTTCCTCAATCAGTGGGACAGCCGGCGATGACCCGCCGGGACAACTGGACAGAGTTGAGATTCAGATCAGGAACGTCAGTCAGGGTACCTACTGGGACGGATCCTCCTGGGTGCCGGCCTCAACGTGGATCAGCGCCTCGGGCACAGATTCCTGGAGCTATGCCCCGCCATCGCTGGGCAACGCTGCCTACGAGATCAGCGCAAGGGCCGTCGACAAAGCAGAGAATGCGTCTGCAGCGGCCTCGGAAGCCTTCACCTTCGATACAGCCTCACCCACCATCACGGTGAATAACGTATCTGATCTGGTGAATTCGCTCTCCTCGATAGGTGGAACGGCCGCCGACGGCACGCCGGGACAACTGGACCGGGTCGAGATTCAGATCAGGAATATCACCCAGAACGCCTGGTGGGATGGATCCTCCTGGGTGACCGCCTCAGCATGGATCACCGCCTCGGGCACGGATTCCTGGAGCTGCGCCCTGCCATCGCTCGACGATGGATCCGCCTACGAAGTCAGGGCCATGGCCGTCGACAAAGCAGAGAATGCCTCCGAAGTGGCCTCAGATACCTTCACCTTCGACACCACCATCCCCACCATCACGGTGAACAATGTATCTGATCTGGTGAATTCGCTCTCCTCAATAGGTGGAACGACCGCCGACGCCACGCCGGGACAACTGGACAGAGTTGAGGTTCAAATCAAGAACCTCAGCCAGGATAGCTATTGGAATGGATCCTCCTGGGTGACCGCCTC
>JAFNFZ010000016.1 GCA_017885485.1 Chloroflexota bacterium | reverse complement strand
ACCGAGTCTTCGGGGGTGTTCTCCTCCAGGTAGGCCATGGCTGACTCCCAGGCGTTATCGGCAGTCGCAGCGCGGGAGCGCCCGATGGTATAGGCCGTGTACGTGGAGGTGAAGATCAAGAGAACCAGTAGCAGCACAGCCCCGCAGATCTTGAGGGAGCGCAGCGACGGGGCAACCAGCACTCCAGTATCAGTGGGTATGTACTGCTTGGCCCTGCTGACATTCCGAAAACTGAAAATCGACGACAGTCCGAGGCCACTGATGATGCAGATCGCCGGAGCTGAATAGGGGAATATCCTGATGGCAAAGAGACCGAGACAAACCAGCGAAGCTACCCAACCCAGGCACAACAGGTCTGCCCTGCGGTGCCTGGTAAGCGCAATGTAGGATCCCATGGCAAGGGGTATGATCAGGAAGCCGAGTCGCAAGACGTCGTCTGCCGTCAGCCGTCCCAGTTCGGCAACGCCCGCTGTGCCGGAGAGGGTGTCTCGAATAACGGGACCGGTGATGGATCGGTAGAGCGATGACGGCCCGGGGTAGATGATGGCCACCGCCAGAACCAATCCCAGCAGCAGCGCCAGCGGACGCCAGCTTGACGCCCGGATGGAAGCAGCAGCGTTCTTCAGGAGATCCCTGGCCAGACCTGCTGCATCCTTCCCTTCCAGGTTGGTCTGCAGCAAAGGGAGGAGAAGGTCGACAAGCGCCTCAGCGGCAACGAAGGCACCAACGACGATCAGCAGCAACAGAGGTCCCAGCCAGACCCACTCCAAATACAGGAAAGCGCAGACAGCGGCCGTTGCCGCGGCTCCCAGCGCCCAACCTACATCCTTGCCAGCCACTCTGAAATGCCACCGACTGCCCCGATAGAAGAGAAAGACGCTTGACATGACCAGTAGCATGCTGAGACCATCGCGATCGAGGTAGCCAGATACCTGTGCGAAGACAGTGTAGATGAAGATAGCCCAGGCGGCCGCAGCCCAGAGTCCCGCGCGCGGGCCGTACATCTTAGACGTCCCCAAATAGACCACAGCTATGCTGACAACGGCGAGCATGGGAGGGATGATCTTGCCGGCCAGGGTCAGGGCTTCCCCGGGTGCCAGGCCGGAGACAAAGGCGATGAAGCTGGCGGAGTAGGCCAGGGGATAGGTCAACCCACTGTGCCATGTTACGGGTATCGACTGGCCGGATAGAACTTTGTTTGCCTGCCAGTGAAAGAAATGGGAGTCTGGACTGATGATGTAGTAGTGGTCAGGGTTGAGGAGATGCAAGCACCGCAACAGAACAGCGTAGCCCGCAATGAGTACAAGGAACAAGACTATGTGAGACTTCTTCATTCGACTAGGAGCTACGAACTTGTCCAGCACTCCGCCACTGCCGACTGGAGGCGATTGTATCTGCCATTGGGTGCGGTGTCAACCGAAGACCACTTGACAACTGACTCAGAACATGATAGTTTGATGCTTGATCGAAGTAAGGCTTGACTAGCGGCGCATTGGCCTCAGGGGTCAGGCCAGGCGGAGAGACGAAGGCGATTCCACGAGAATGGGAGGTGTAGAGCAAGAAAACATTCAGATTTTGCGGTAGCCAGAAGCGAACATCAAATACGGAAAGGGGGGTGAACTAGTGGTACAACAGAATTTATTGGGTTTGATTATCGCCAAGGCCTTGGTGTTCATCGACGCAATCATGGAGTGCTTCGTTGACGTCAGTTTAACCGGCGGTGCACTGCTAAATTGCTATGACAATTACTGTGGTATCGCCGGTACAGCCTACTCAGGCACCCTGACAGCCTGCGGCCTGTATGTTGAGCAGCAACTGACGGTCTCGTTGATTGCCCTAACGGGGCTATTTGCCAACATTCTGCCGGCACTGAGCATAAGGTAGAGTTACTCCAGATGGTCTAAGTCCCATATCTCGTGGAAAGTCGATGGGAGGGGAGGGGTTATAGCCTCCCCTCTCTTCCATTACTGGGGCTGGGCCCGAAAGCAGCAAAGCCCCATTCTCAGGCGGCCTCCACTCCCGATGACGCATGGGGCGCTCTGACTGATGGCCCGAGCTGCCCTCTGCTACCGCTTAGAGTTCCCTTAGAAAAGCCTGAGAATGGCATTACAGTTTCCTCACATTGTCCCTATCATGCGTGTCATCGCGCACACGGTTGCTTGACTAATGCAAAAAACCGTGGCATGCTTATGCCCAGGCTCGATTGGGATGGCAACGGATGCCTTGGTGTAGTGTAGCAAAACTGAGCGATTGGGGGTAAGGGGGCCATGGAGTCATTCGGATACGTTCTGGCATACGTGGTGGTGGAGATCATAACGCTGATCCAGGGAACACTGGCCGCGTGGGTGGACATTACGGCGGTGGATGGGAATATCACCAACGTTGCGCTTTCATCCTCGGGTGAAGCGTTCTGTCTGAACTGGAGCAATCTGATTGTCTCTTTCGCGAGCGCCATGAATGGGGCGATGGGAGCGCTGTGGACCGTGTGAGGGTCGGGCCGTGGACATCTATACAGCCACTACGCGGATAGTTGCGGAGGTTTTGGCGCTGAGCCACGGGTTGCTGAATCACCTGGTCACCCTGCCATCGAACGCCAGCGGGCCTTTGGACCCTGACGTCACACTTACCACCGGAGGCAGTCAGCTTGTTCAACACGTGGCAGAGGCAGCGGTCAATACCGCCAACATTCTGTGCGACATGTTCGAGGCCCTTTTCTAGCAGGCCTTGTCCTGCTTCCGAGTTGCGTTGCGACGCCGTGACCCGGCGACGTCGTGTATTGAGGGATTGGAAGCAACGGCAAACTGGCAGAGGCCGAAGAAATGAAGAGGGGAGTGTCAGGAATGCGAGCTGCCAACTGCCTATCTGGCTATAGCCGAGCGAAACGGCGGGCGGGGTTCCGGGGCGGATTGGGGCTGCTGCTGGCCTCAATGCTGATCGTACCCCTTGTCGCGCTGATCCTCCCGGCCACGACTGTGCAGGCTGACGCAGCGTCTCTGGAGCTTTCGGGGTGGGGTTGGTGCGTGGGGTACAGGGAAATAGGCTAAGTGGTTCTGGCATTGGAGGGAGGCATCCTCCCG
>JAFNFZ010000015.1 GCA_017885485.1 Chloroflexota bacterium | reverse complement strand
CCGAAGGCTTCTATCTGACCACCTTGTCCACTGTGGATGTCGCCAGCGGTTGGTCGGAGTGCATTGGGGTCTGGGGAAAGAGTCAGCAGCGGGTGGGATCCGCAATACACCAGGTGCGTCAGAGATTGCCGGTCCCACTTAAGGGCTTGGACTCCGATAACGGGAGCGAATTGACTCATAGTAACTGTTACCGAGGCTGGTGTCGTTGCCTCAGAATAGGGGCTACCCAAGTTGAAGGTGACGATCACCAAGGCCAGCATGGAGGAGTATACGGAAGCGGTTCCGGGGCGCTACTTGAAGTCGATGAAGAAGGAGAGGGGCCGCATATTGGGCGAATTCATTCAGGTAAGCGGTTACCACCGCGAGGCGGCTATCCGTTTGTTGCACCGGGATAGATCGCCGGGCAGGAGAAGGTGATGAGGGCATCAGCGCTGATGTGAAGGCGAGGTGGTGGATGGCTTGCATCAGACATGGGAGACCAGCGACTGGTTATGCTCCAAGAGGCTGATGACCTGTCCCCCCAAAAACGGAGCCAGTGTCAATGTTAGACTGGAAATGCTCGTAACTCCAACTCCGTAGGTGGTACCACTACCGGGGGTCAGATTTCGTCTTGCCCAGTCCAACCATATGAACGGCAAATATGTTAAAACACTCTGAGGGCTGCCTGCCCGGAGGAAGGCGGTTCCATTGGTCAGTCAGCGGCCAGCATTTCACCCGTTAGGACGGAATTGAATCGGCCTCGTGGAGCCATTTTTGCTACACGTGTAGCTCTCCCAACGAATCCTCCCACCGACCATGGCAACCTTGACATCGGACGATTCTGAATGGCAGGAACTTGGGTGTCGTCCTGACCAGCCCCACGTTGGCGGAATTTGGGCCGTCTCTCTTCCAAGGATCGTGATGGGGCGACCTCCTAGAAAGCGAACTTCTGTCGTGCACAAACGACCGGCTGGCTTAGGCGAGGCCTATGGGCCACGAACGGAGGACCGCGATGTCGTTGAACGAACCGAGGATGTCCTTGCGGCCTGCCGTCGGGGAGACAGCACCGTCGGAAGGCGACAAGGACCTGTGACCTGTCGCTGAACTGAGTCGCCGTTTCTTACGACAAGTCAGCGCAAGGGTTCCCGGGCTACCCTTTCGTAGTGGCTCAAGAGATGGTCCAGTGCTCGAGCTGCCTGGCCAAACAGGAAGTAGGAAGGAGCCTGTTGTTCAAAGCAATGCTTCTGCAACTCCCACGCCCTGATTTCCCCTTCGGCAAAGTTGTAGGTGGACAGAACAATGACTATAGGCTTCCCCATTTCTCTCGCAGCCTCGATAACGGCTCGAAGACCATCGATGAGATACTGCTGACCCGTCTTGATGGCGAGGGTCGTCGGAAACGCAACAATAAGGACGTCGATTCCGTCCCAGCCGGCGACAGCCCTGACCGTGGCAGCGAGATTCTCCGGACTGGTATAGGTGTTGGGAGTCGTGTCCACAGGATTGCGCAAGCCTGTTCCGGCCAACGGGGTGCACTTCTCCAACTTGGCCTTGACCTCTGGAGGGAACTCCGGTACGACAAGGCCAGCGTTCATGCACTCGTCGGCCGCCAGCACACCAAAGCCTCCCCCAACGCAGATGATCCCAACCCGTCTCCCTTTGGGCGGCTTCAGGTAGGTGAAGGCCTCGATAGTGTCTGTCAGCTCTGCCAAGTCAGTAACCCCGACGATTCCCGCTTGTCTGCACACGGCCTCCCAAACCACCCTGCTGCCGGCCAAAGACCCGGTATGCGACCTGACTGCCCCAGCCCCCGCCGGCGTCGTGCCACCCTTCAGGACGACCAAAGGTTTGTTCCTGGCGACTTCTCTCGCCATGCTCAGGAACCTGTCGGGCTGCTTGATGCCTTCGATATAGGCGCCAATCACGTGCGTGTCGTCATCCTGGCCAAGGTACTCCACGCAGTCCGACTCATTTAGGTCCGCGGCGTTTCCCAGACTAATGAGCTTGCTGATGTAGATCTCGCGCTCGGCCAGAGCCACGATCATCTGACTAGACACCCCACCGCTCTGCGAGATGAAGCCAACATGGCCGCTCTTTCTGGCTATGCTTCCCTCCAGAGAGAGGCCCGCCTTTGGACAATGTACTCCCAGGCAGTTGGGTCCTAATACGAGTACCCCGCCTTCCCGGGCGATTTCCACAACCTCCCTTTCCAGAGCCGCTCCTTCCTCCCCACTCTCGCTGAACCCCGCTGTGAACAGCGAGACCACCTTAACCTTGGCCGCCACGCATTCACGCATTATCCTGGGAGCCTTCGATGCGGCCAGGGCGCAGATAACGTAGTCTACCGCCTCCGGTATGTCCTGGAGGCTGGCATACGTCTTGAGGCCCAAGATCTGGTCTGCGTGAGGATTCACCGGGTAGAGTCGCCCCGGGTAGCCGAAGTCGATGAGTTGTCGCAGGAAGGTGATGTTGGTAAGCGAGCGAGGGTTGGTGGTAGCTCCTATGACGGCGATGGATTTGGGTTCGAAGACAGTTCGCAGATCACGCATGGTGGCTCTTCATTGTCGCACGACCTAGATTGCAGTAACAGAACCGTTCTCGCATGGGGATAGGCTATTTCCCACAGACTTGCCATCTTGAGCTGCCCAATAAGGGTAGCCCGGCCAAGGGGCCAGTAGCAAAGACCAGTCTATTCTCTGGGTCGAGAGCACCGACAGCCGGTGGAACTTCATCCCAATAGATCTTGGCAGCGATACCCCTCCCTCCGAGAAATCCGTCACCGTAGTCGGTAGTGGGAAGCTCGGTTGTGTTTCTTGATGACAAGTCCACCCTTAGGGTTCTTTCCTGCGTATCCGAAGGTCGTCACCACGTCAGCTCCCGTGGTTAGGCTTGACCTGCGGTATAATCATCTCGCCAATTCACTGGGTCTCCTTTCTCCTGCGGCACTGGCGGCTACGCGATAGCGAGATACAGGCCCCGACCAGACTCATAGCCAGGTGGGCACACGGCTGGCGGCTCTCATACTCAGTCAAGCGTGGCTGGTCCCGTATTCCGTACGCCGCGGGGTGGCCTTGACCAACAGGCCTATATCAACGTCTTCAGATAGGCCGGGGGCATCTTGTCTATTACCGAGCATTCCTGCCGCAACCGGGACTTGCATCGCTTTTGAACTCATCCAACAGCTGGCCATCTACTGGGTCCAGCCCTGAGCTGCCGCCAACGATTGTACCACTTCCTAGGTGACAGTCACCAAAGTCGGAGAGGGAAGAATCGTCAGGGGAACCGGGGCAAATATCATAGAGAGCTGTGGGACGGAGTGTGATGGTGCTCCTTCCTCCGCTGCCCAAAGAGGACCTTGGCCTACGTTGACCAGTATGATGCGCGAAATTCTGGATCTCGCAAGTATATCGTGAGTGCCATACCTCAGGCATTAGCAGGAATCGTGCTTACGCTCTGCTGCAAGAAGCCAAGATCCCTCTTATTCGGCGGTGCCAAGGGCTGGTGGTGCGGGATTGACAGGCCCCGACTCGGGTCCATAGAATTAGCACGATATGGCACTTCCAAATCGAAATAGCTCAGCCCGAGCTTCGGCGTGCATACGGCCGACCAGGACATGATAGGCAGCTGCCTATGATCGCTTCGGTCCAACTTCCGGGAACACGATGACGGAGGATTCTATGACGCGATACGACCTATTGTTCCACCCGGGCAAGATAGGATCCCTACAACTGAAGAACCGCCTAGTCATGCCGGCTATGGACACGACTCTGGCCGATGCAGAGGGCCGGGTGACCGATCGTCTAATCAAGTACTACCAGGCAAGGGCGAGCGGCGGAGCCGCGCTGATCATTCCTCAGGCCGCGAAGGTCAGTCCAGATTCGACACTCCCCTACACCATGAACATCTGTGGAGATGACTGTGTCGCCGACTGGAGGAAGTTGATCGAAAGTGTCCACGAGGCAGGTGCGGCGGTCTGCATACAGCTGATGCACTCGGGCTTGATCGCGCTCTACTCAGGGTATGTTCCGGAGGGCGCATCCATACCCGTGCCATCCATGATGTCCTGGCTGCCCAGTGACAAGCCCTACCGGGTGCTCTCAGAGGAGGATATCGACAGCTACGTGGAGGATTTCGTCAGGGCGGCGGTACGTGCCAAGGAGGCCGGCGCTGACGCCGTCGAACTCCATGCCTGCCACGGCTGTCTGGTCAGCAGTTTCCTCTCGCCGGTGACCAACCGGAGGACCGACCAATACGGAGGAAGTGCCGAGAACCGCGCGCGCTTTGCCCGCCGAATCATAGAGGCCATGAGAGGGCTTCTGGGCCGAGAATACCCCCTATGGGTGAGGATAAATGCCAGCGACGGCATAGACGGCGGGACTACCATTGAGGAGGCGGTGGAGCAGGGGGTGATACTCGAGTCGGTTGGTGCCGATGCCATAAGTGTCTCCGGAGGGCTGGAATACTGGACGACTTTGACCCAGGCGCCATATCTTCACCCCATGGGGCTGATGGTGCCCATGGCAGAAAGGATCAAGAAGGCGGTGAAGGTACCAGTAATAGCCGTTGGCAAGATCGACGCAGAGCTGGCGTCGCAGGTGGTTGAGGAGAAGAAGGCAGATTTCGTAGCCATGGGGCGCCCACTTCTGGCGGACCCGGAGCTACCGAACAAGGTCAGGGAAGGCCGTGTTGAAGAAGTGCGGCGCTGTATCTACTGCAACAATTGCCTCAGAAGTGATCCGAACGCAGGACCGGGGTCATGCTCAGTGAATCCGTACCTATACCGTGAGGGGAGATATCCTCCGCCGATGGCCAAGAAGGCCAAGAAAGTGATGGTCATAGGAGGGGGTCTAGGTGGCATGCAGACGGCGGTGTACCTGGCTGAGCGCGGGCACCGGGCGCACCTGTATGAGAAGAGGTCCAAGCTAGGAGGACAGTGGAATTTGGCTTGTGCTACCCCGGGCAAGGAGACCTACGCAGTATTCAGTGACTATCTTCAGCGTCTCCTGAACAAATACAGCGTCCCGGTGACTCTTGGTGCAGAAGTAACCAGGGGCATGGTGCTGGAGCTCAGGCCCGATGTGGTAGTGGTGGCCACGGGAGCTGTGCCTATTGGTCTCAGGGTACAGGGCATCGATGGCAAGAACGTGGTTCAGGGACACGATGTCATAGAGGGCAAGGCCAAGCCACATGGGAAAGTGGTAGTGGTGGGAGGACGTTTCATCGGCATGGAGGTGGCTATCTGGCTGGCGGAAGAGGGCCAGGATGTGAGTCTGGTCACCAAGGCTGGGTTGGGCGAGAATGGCATCAGGCTGGAGAAGGGCACTTTCAAGAGCCTGGCTGATAGACTCGTCGGTCTGCGTGTTCCACTGTACCTGCATGCCACAGTACTTCAGATAAAGGATGACGCGGTGGTCTTCTCTATGGGAGGCGAGATCTACTCGCTGCCCGCCGATACCGTAATTCTGGCGGTAGGCATGCGGTCTGAAGCCAGTCTGGCCAAAGAACTGGAAGGATCAGCTGCGGAGATTCACATGGTGGGAGATTGTGTGCGTCCCCGCGACGCGGCAGAGGTAGCCTACCAGGCCATGAGAGTAGCCGCCCAAATATAGGAGGCTCTATGCCAAGATCAGCGTGATTGGTCCACAGGTAGCACCTTCTGCCTGTGCACCGAGGCTACTGCTCAACCAACAGAAAGCCTTCGACCTCCTGGAAGTCCACCCCGGCCGCTTGTAGACAGACACCGCGGTCACAATCCCCATTTTCGTATGTATTCTGTTCCAAACACACTGGAGATTCGGGTTAGGCGGGCTATGGACTGAATACGTACCCGGTGAGAAAGACCCCTTCTCTAACGGTCTTCACCAACGATGTGCCTCCAATCTCCCAGTAGCTCTTCCCCAGTGCCACCCCCAGTTGCTTACCCAGCTCCTCGGTTCCTTCAGATAACTTGAAGGGCGAGATCAGAACCACGAGGTCAAACTCGAGTCGCTTTCTATCCCCATGTTCAGAAAACTCCAAGATCAAATTCCGGCTATCCGGCACTTCTTGTATCGATAGATTGTGAACCGTGCGGAACGCGACTGGGAGCGCTTTGCATGAAGCCTCGCTGGATTCCCCCCAGTCAAACCCAGAATCGTCAACAAACACGTGGGTCTCCAAACCATGGCCCTTTCCATAGGCAGCAGTTGCTAGCCTGGCGGCATATGTGAGCGAATCCCCATCGCTGGAGCGCTGGACAAAGGCCATCATGCGAGGTATCTCACCGTCATAGGGACGGATCACCAGTCCCCCGGAGACTCCTTCGTCACTTAGCATGCTCTCTAATTCGCCAGCGGTAACCACATTGGGATACTTGCCATGGCCCACTATTATGCCAGCGGGGCAAGAGGATCTCTCAAGCCCCGGCGCAAGTACTACTGAATTGACCGTAATCTCAATTTCCTCGTCAGGCTGCTCAAAGTTGATGGCCCTGGCGTGGCATTCTGCCAGACAGAGGCCGCATCCCAGGCATTTCCGACAGCTCAAGCACCGCTTTGCCTCGTCGATAGCCAACTCCGCAGTCAGCCCCGGTTCGCCTTCTATGATGTTCTCCAGCGTGCCCTCCGTCACGACTGTTGCGCCTCTTCTTCAAGGTACCTGGATATGGAGGAAGCCGCTTTCTTGCCGGCAGCAATTGCCTCGATCGCGGTAGCCGGGCCTGTGACCGCATCCCCGCCGGCAAAGACCCCTGCCCGGGAGGTAACCATTGTCGCAGGTTCGACGTGCATGGTCCCGTCGCTTGCGATTTGTAGGTGGTCATTTTGCCTCAGGAAAGAGAGGTCGGCTCTTTGCCCGATCGCGAGTATTAGCGTATCCAATTCTAGGCTGAACTCCGAGCCACGGA
>JAFNFZ010000014.1 GCA_017885485.1 Chloroflexota bacterium | reverse complement strand
TTCTCCATGGCGCGGCGCAGCTTAGCGAGCTCCTTTCCTTCACCAGGAGTCTCGACGTGTTCCTTTTCCTGCAGAAGCCTCTGCTCTATTTTGTACTGGTCAATGATTGCCTGCTCCAGCTCAAGAAAGAGGTGGTTGTAGTCTACAAGTCGTTTTGTCTGGTTGTCAGCCATGTTTCCCCCTTCCTCAAATCAAACCTGCCCCACTATGGCACGGCGCATGGCCGACCCGCTATCCCGGCGTAGTGACAAAGACGGCAAGCCCATCAATAACCGTCAGGCCGGGCAGCACCCCCCAATTCCGAGTCAGCCTCTGACATAAGCTCATCGAGTCGGATTGGTCTGAAACAGCGCCCTGCAGAACTCCAGCCTGTCGCCTTTGTGTTCGAGATAGGGCTCGGAGTGGCGGCACAGTGGTATGATAGAGAGCCACCTCAGGATGGTACGACGAGACCTGCAGCTGAAGATGATATACCCTGTGATCTACTCAATGGTAGTCGACCGCGTATTGCTGGGCATCAGGAGGTATGTCCCCGAGTTCTCTGGAATGAAACCCGGGGACAGGGTACTGGATGTCTGCTGCGGCACAGGAGCCCAGGCGCTTCTGTATGGACAAATGGGAATCATTTCCTGGGGAATCGACATGGACAACCGCATGATTGAATTCGCTGAGAGCCGCAAAGCGAGACTGCGTCTGGCCAATACTCATTTTCAAAGGGCAAGCGCCATGAATCTGCCGTTCAAAGATGCTTCCTTTGACCACGCCTCCATCTCTATGGGACTGCACGAGAAGGAGCAATCATCCAGAGACAGAATAGTCGGCGAAATGCGCAGAGTGGTGAAGAAGAATGGCGCCCTGGTCATTGTGGACTACAGAGTGCCTTATCCGCGGGGCTTATATGCCTGCGTTGCCAAGGCTGCGGAGCAAATGGCGGGCAAGGAGCATTTCAAGTACTTCAGAGACTTCCTCGAAGATGGCGGAGTGGATTCGCTGCTGATAAGGCACCAACTCCGGGAAGAGGAGAGGGACCATGCCACGAGGATGCCCATTGCACTATTGAAGGTGCGAAACGTCTAGGGCCCTGCTTGCGGACCACCACGCCCGAACCCTTTCGGTTCTCGCATCGCTTCGCCCAGAAGGCTGATATCGCCACTGCCTTGTAGAACTTCAGGATGCCCCGCTCGTATCCAAGCTGAGGTTGGGTGGTATAATCTGGACTAAGTCAAGGAGCAGGACATGATCGGATACTATATCAAACTGTACTTCGTCACACTCGCCGCATTCTTAGCGATTGACCTGGTCTGGCTCGGCCTTGTGGCGCGGACGTTCTATCGCAGGTATCTTGATTGGCTTATGGCTGCCAACCCCAACTGGGTTGCGGCGCTGGTCTTCTATCTGCTGTTCGTGGTGGGGGTCCTGGTTTTCGTTGTTGTGCCTGGAGTCGAAGAGGGTTCGCTGAGAACAACCCTGTTGCGCGCGGCCCTTTTTGGACTCATCGCCTATGCCACATATGACCTCACTAATCTGGCAACCGTGAAGGACTGGCCGTTGGCTGTCACTGTTGTTGACATGGTCTGGGGAACGGCGCTAAGTGTGGCAGTGGGTTATATCGGTTTCGTGGCCGGCAAGTGGCTGAGTTGATCTGCCTAAGGCGGCAGTCGCAGACTAGATGGCTAGACCTCGCGGACAACCATAAAACCCAGTGTCAGAGCCACGGCAATGCCAATCGCTGCCCAGGCCCACACTGGCAGCCTGAACGAAGACACTTCGCCGGTGATGGCGGTTCCTGGACCGCTGGCATCAGTGGGCGTCGTCCCTGAAGTCGCCGGTGGCACGGCATTCGGATCTACCTCGGTGGTGAAGGTATGACCTCCCGATTCAGACCAGAGGCCCGAGGCATCCCTCGACTTCACCTTGTAGTAATAGACGGTCCCAGGACTCAGGTCGATCAGATCCACGCTGTGGCTGGTCACCTGGCTTGCGTCCAGAGCCGTGATTGAGCCGTAGGTGGCCTTCGTGCCGTACTCCAACTGGCTTTCCGCCGCGTCGTCGGTAGTCCAGGTGATGGTAGCGGCGATCTTGGTGACGTTGATGGCTGTCACGCCGGAAATCACCGGCGCGCCTATGTCTGTGGTGGCAAAGGTGTAATCCCCCGATTCAGCCCAGAGGCCGGCGGCATCACTCGATTTCACCTTGTAGTGGTAGGTAGTCCGGGGATTGAGGCCCGTCAGACTCACGCTATGGCTGGTCACCAGCGTCATGTCATGGCTNNACACGCCCGAAATCGCGGGCGGGGTAACGTCAGGAGTGGTGAAGGTGTTGTCTCCCGACCAGGCCCAAAGGCCAGAGTCATCCCTCGATTTCACCTTGAAATGATAGGTGGTCTGGGGACTGAGGCCGGTCAGGCTCACTCTGTGTTCAGTCACCAGGCTGCGATCCACGTCCGTAGTCTCGCCATAGCTTGCGCTCGTGCCATACTCCACCTGGCTTTCCGCCGGGTCGTCGGTAGT
Organism: Chloroflexota bacterium; assembly: GCA_017885485.1. Taxonomy (GTDB): domain Bacteria; phylum Chloroflexota; class Dehalococcoidia; order UBA2247; family RBG-13-53-26; genus RBG-13-53-26. The sequence continues at coordinate 1,249 of JAFNFZ010000014.1, read as the reverse complement.
CCAGGTGAAGGTGACGCTCATCGCCGTGATGTTGGTGGCAGCCACTTTGGAAATCACCGGCGCATCGCTGTCAGCAGTGGTGAAGGCGTAGTCTGCCGACTGAGCCGGATTGCCCGTGGCATCTGTCGATTTCACCCTGTAGTGATATGTGGCCTTGGGAATGAGGCCGGTCAGCGCCATCTGATGGCTGGCCACCAGAGTCGGGTCCAGGGCCGTGGTTGAGCCATAGACTGTCGTCAGGCCATAGACCACCTGGCTGGTCGCCGGCTCGTCGGTGGTCCAGGTTATGGTGGCGCCGGTGGCAGTGACATTGATGGCTGTCACCTTGGAAATCACCGGTGCAGTGGCATCAAGAGTACGGAAGGTGTAGCGGTCCGATTGAGCCGGATTGCCCGTAGCGTCTGTTGATATCACCCGGTAGTAATACGTGGTTCTGGGGGCTAGACCAGTGAGAACCACGCTGTGGCCTGTCACCAGGGTCGTGTCGAGGGTCGTGGTTAAGCCATAGGTTCTTCGGATGCCATACTCCACCTGGCTGGTCGCCGGTTCGCCGGTAGTCCAGGTTATAGTGGCGCTGTTGGCGATGATGGCGGTGGCGGTCACGTCGGAGATCACCGGTGACTCGTTGTCAGCGGTGGTTAAGGTGTGGTCTCCCGATTGAGTCGGATCGCCGCCAAGCGCATCTGCCGAGATCACCCTGTAGTGATATGCGGTGTCAGCGGCAAGGCCGTTCAGATCGACGCTGTGGCTGGTGACCATGATGGGGTACACGATCGTAGACGAGCCGTATTCATCCGTGAGGCCGTACTCCACCTGGCCGGTCGCCGGTTCATCGGTGGTCCAGGTTATGGTGGCGCTGGTGTCGGTGATGTTGGTGGCGGTCACGTTAGTGATCGCCAGCGCGGCGACATCAGGAGCAGTGAACAATCTCTCACTGATCACACTCCCAGAATGAAAGTGCGCTGCCAGCAGTACAGAGGCCAGCAAGCCGGCAACAGCAACTAACGGGATGACTCTGCCGCATAGAGAATAAGGCCGACGTCTAACCATTGTCCCCCCGTTGCCAGTCTTGCCCTTGCCCCGCACAGACCCTAATCATGGCTGAGGATCTCTGTGCCAGGGACTCAACTCGGACAATATCACAGTTAGCCCAATTATGTCAAATGCAGTGACCTGCCCCTCTCTCTATCCAGGTTGGGGTTCACCGTGAGGGAACTCGACATATCGGTTCGATTGTGATATTCTCGAC
>JAFNFZ010000013.1:292-4317 GCA_017885485.1 Chloroflexota bacterium | reverse complement strand
CTGAACCTCGATTTGGTAACGAGGAATAGACGGGCGAGGACTGTTTTGCCCCAAGGCGATTGGAATAGCTTCGGCTAGAATCTTTTCGAGAACTTCGGCGTTGTGACTCCAGTAGTGCCGATCGCCATAGTAGTTGTCCTCGTAAGCCTCGAGGTTCACGAGAATGTAGATTAAGCCGTCGTCCACTTCGGCAACGGGAGTACCGTTCGAGTCATAAACGACCTGCCCATCACCGCTTGGGGTAAGCGGGAAGAGTTTTACCCGGCGAGCTGGGCCACCGCCAAGGGCAAATTCGTAGAGGGAGCTAAGAGGTGGGTTGTTTTGTCGGCCCATGTCACCACAGTTTAAGTGGATTGTTAGGACGGATTCATCGTCATCGTCGAGTCTGCTACAGCCTGAACAGGTCGGATATTCGGTGGTGTTGGAGAAACACCCAGAGGATGGAGGGACGCAGACAATATCGACTTGGTGCTCTTGAGCCAACCGTTTTAGCAGTTCGTTGACTCGCCCACTTCCGCGGTAGTTCACAGTGCAACTTCTGTTTCCCGCTCTCGGTACCGAACCGTTGGACCTTACCAGAAGTAGGCCATCCTCATCGGTGGGTTGGGCAGAAAGAAAATCATCCCTTGTTAGTCCTGCATCGAAGAGGAATTGAGAACAACCGGCTTCACGCTCTGGTATAGTATAACCCTCGACTGAGACTGGTTGGGTTACCGCGCAGATTCTGCTGGCGATGCCGGTCTGCTGGAAATGTATCCTGACTGACTCAGGCATAACCCCCGGGACTAAATAGGTGGCCACTTTTCCCTCCTTTGTTTTTAGTTGCTAATTTAGTTGTTAAAGGTCTGGTCAGTTGAAGGTGGATTATAAAACGTTCAAATAAAGATGTCAACTTATAGTTTCGGAGGGTAGGTGTGGTTACAGGTTTAATGAAAATTTATAGATGGTTATTAAATAGTCCTTTTAATAATATTTAGAGGTTAGAACCTTTATGTTGAGGGGCGTTTATTAAACCACATTTCTTGAAATGTCACCAAAATAGTCTACCACACAGAATCTTATTGATTCTTGTAAGACCTTGTCTTCAATCTGTTTGTGATAAATTACGCTTGACATCCTGAATCTTAAACTTTCGCCGTTTACGGCTCATCAGCATAGCTTTGTTGCATCTATGGAGTTGATGGGGAACTGAACATGACCTAAGTGAGTAGCTATAAAGCCACTATTAGGACACGCTCAGCTCCCCTTACGTTACGGAATTATGGCTCCCGAGGGCCAGTGTGATTCACCCGCTCATCGTCGAAACGACGAACGAGAGAGGCCTATTCACACAATAGGTCCGCCGACGCTACGGCGTTTGGTTCGTAGGAACAGCCACCGGACCGCCACCAATGTTGATGATGCACGTGGTGCCGGCTGTTTTGCACTTCTCGATTGTGTCTTGAAGTCCGAGCCAGTACCCCGCATCCGGTCCGTAGAGGGCTGTCGCATTGGAGAGCCGCATCTGGTTGATGGTTAGTACGCCCTCAGTGCTCTCGTCCGCCTGGATCTCCCCGCGTTCTACCTTGTCAACGACGATACGCACGGGAGAGCAGGTGAACTCACCCTCCCCAGGCTTGTTCGGGTCGCTCCAGACGGAATTCCCGGAACCACAGAACAAGTCGTCCTGGTAGCCGAGTGTTGCGCGGATCACGTCAGCGAAGCCGGCAGACATTGCGTCGCTGAGCGTCTGATACTGTTCAGGGTTTTGCAGTTGCCAGATGGAGTCCTCCACGTTGACAGCAGCCAGCCTGGCGACCCTGTCCAGGGCTGGCCCGAAGTCTTCAGCAAGCATGCCGTTCCACCCTGGAGTAGCGAAGTTGACATCGCCGCCTGTGTCTTTGGAACTGGCGCATCGGTACTTGAAGCAGACGTTATAGAACGCCCGCATCGCTGACTCCGACTGGTTGAGAGTCCAGTACGCAGACACGGCGATGTTGATTGGCACGCCGGTCTTGGTAGTGGCCTCGATCAGCTGGTGACGATCGCCCAGCTGCTCTCCGTTGGCGTTGAACACGGACCCATCGTTAATCAGATAGTTCCGTGAGTTGCACGGAACGTAGGAGATATCTTCGCTATCTCCCACATGGGTACTCTGACCAGGGTAAACAACACGGTGCAGTTTCGCATCGTGGCCACTGTGACCGTCACCGACCACGAAGCCACAACTGGCTGTTGTGGTGGCATTGGTGTCACAAGCGGTGAGTAGTAGTGCGGCGGCAAGCACCGCCACTATTAACAAGGCGAACCGAGTCCATGACCTGAGCATTGTCTTCTCCTTTCAATTCCGCGCTTAGCTCTGCGCGGTGGGAACGGATGTCGCGATTTCCGGAAGAGGTTCCTGGGCAGCCGCGAGCACGTGCTCAAGGTGCGCCTTGTTGACCCTCTGGGTCGCCTCATCGATAACTTGCTTTCCTGCGATCATCGCTGCTTCCAGCTCAGCCCGCTTCTGATGCCCTAGTTCAATTGCCTGAATGATTCCGTCAGCCTGAGCCGACAGAGATTCGCTCCATGCCACCACGGTAGCCGGGTTGAGGGCAGGTGTCGCGAGCGCGCTCGCCATCGCAGGCACCGTTGCCTTTGCGGCGGCTGCGAACTGTCCCACCACGTAGTTGTACGTGTCCTCGACGGCCCTGTTGAACTGCTCCGCCTGCTGGGCCTCACTCAAGGTGAGCCAGATGACGATAGTGCTCTTCATGGTTGGGATCGTGAGGTCGACGGTCTGGTCTATACGGGCCGACAGACCCACGCTGATTGTTCGCATATTGCGAATCTGCGGGGCCATTGCCCATGCAACCCAGAGCCGTCCCTTGAAGGCGATGATCTTGCTATCCAGATGGGAGATGAGGTCTGACAGTCGAGCCTGCTCTTCTGCACCGCGGTCTCCCTTGCTGGAGTCGCCGATAACGATGCGGGAGGCTTCTTCGGCTACCATGTCTCGGACAATCTCCATGACGCCGATCACGTAGATCAGGCTGACGATCTCCTGCTCATTGAGCTGGTAGAACTCGTCGTAGTAGGTCACGTTCCTGAGCAGCTGGTGCTGTTTGCCCTCGAGTGTTTGGAGGATCCGATCGAACTGCTGCTGCAGTGAGCGAATATCGTCCAGAAACTCCTCGAGGAAGGTCCTGCCAAGATGAAGCCTGGCAAGAATGCCGCCTTTGGCCCTTTCGTACTTCTCGAGTACGTGCGGGTCGCTGGGATCGTAATCCCTGCCCATACCGCGCATTTTGCGGCCGAGATCCTTCATCGCTTGCCGCAGCTCTGGAACATCCACCGGGGGACGCTCGCTCAGCATCCGCTCGGTTAACCGGTTGACAGCCTCGAGCTCATCGGTTCCGAGAACCGTCAGTACAGCGGTGTTTTCCTGGATCTTCGGCACGAGGTCTGCAGCCTCTGCTTGTGCCTGGGCGAGCGTCTTGCCGACCAGCAGCCGCTGGCAGACAAGTTGTTCGCGTTGATCGGGAGAAGGCGCAAGGGCCGTTAATGCTGCCACTTGCTGAGTCGGTTGCGGCTCTGCCGGAATGGCTGCCGCAAACCCCGGGGACACCGGGACCGGCAATGTCGGGGACGTTGGTTCCTGGGTCATGTTGGTCCTCCTTTGACTTGTGGCCTAGCGATAGCGCTGAGCCTGCAGGATATGGGTGTCGACCCTGTAGTCGACCAACGCGGCGTCATTGCCGAGCCTGATCGACTCAAGGACGTACTGGGCGAAGTCGGTGATTGACGACTTTCCCCGATCTAACTGGACCTCGGGTTGGTTGTAGTAGCGACCATTCTCTTGTACGTCGATGTACTTGGCGAGAACTTTGGTGACCTCCGTCAAGCGTTCGCTGAAGAAATGGGCATCCCTCTTCTTGTCACTACTGCTCGAACGGAAGTACCTCTCGATGTCCACGCACATCTGGTACAGCGCATCCTTGAGCTCTCGGTCGTAGACCTGATCGCGTTCTCTTGCGATTTGTGCTAGCAAGTCTTTGACCTGG
>JAFNFZ010000013.1:0-260 GCA_017885485.1 Chloroflexota bacterium | reverse complement strand
TCCTTTCTTAGGTGAATCAAGCGGCGAAGGACTTGGCTGCGGATGTTCCGCCTGCCAGATGTGCATATTCTGTGCGAACGTGCCGAGCGCCGTGATCGGATCGTTAGAGACGCTACTTGCGCGTCTCATTTGATCAGTAGCGACACCCGCAGGTAGAGTTGGTGCATATCCCACTACATTGCGGCCTACGGCAAGTCCGATAATTCGCCGGTTTTCCAGCTCATCGGACAAGCGAGCCGCAATTGTGTTGATATCCTCTC
>JAFNFZ010000012.1:3338-4293 GCA_017885485.1 Chloroflexota bacterium | reverse complement strand
GTCGTCTCCAGAACCAGCGTCACCTGACTGTCCCAGCTCTTCCCCACCAGGGTGGCTGCCTTCGTGTCAGCTTCAAGAATGGCTTCGAGGTTGGCATCCTGGCTGGCTTTGCTCCTGGGTCTTCTGGTGCTCCCGAAGGCCACCAGCGCCGCCCGGGAGAGGCGGAGTTCCCCGGCCCTCTTGAAGAACTCGGCATCCTTGGGGTTGGAGCCCGGCCAGCCGCCCTCGATATAATGTAAGCCCAGCTCATCCAGCTTGACGGCGATCTTGAGCTTGTCTTCCACCGAGAAAGAGATGCCGCCCTGCTGCGCCCCGTCCCTCAGGGTCGTGTCGTAGAGCCGGACCTGTGCCACCTCAGTCAATTGGTCGACCTCCCTCAGAATTACGAGCCATTATACCATCATCCGACGCCGCGCCCCCCTCCACTTGACAGTCCCATGCTCAGCCAAAGATAATTTGCTGTGGAAGCGCTGCCGAGTTGTGTAGTGGTAGCACAGGGGACTTTGGATCCCTTAGCCCAGGTTCGAATCCTGGCTCGGCAGCCAGGATCTGATAGCTGCCTATCCTCCGTCGGTCTGAGGGTAGGCCACCTGGGTGTAGAGCGACTCCACACGCTGCTTGTGCTCCATCTCCTGGGCGGCCAGCTCCAAAAGCAGCCTCCTTGCCTCGCCCGCCGGGTGCATCCCGGCCAGCCCCGTATAGAGCGCATGAGAGGCCTTTTCCCGATTGGCCGCCAGCAGGAAGGTCTCTTTGAGCCCCATGTCTGCCGACGGCTCGGTCTTCCCCGCCGCCTCTGCGATCTTGTAGTCCACCACCTGCGTGACGTTCAGAGACCCTCCTAGGAGCCTGCCTTCGAGGTAGCCTTCCAGACGATCCTGATGCGCTTTCTCCTCTCGCGCCAACTGCTGGAGCGCGTGCTGGGACTCTTCATCCTTCACCTTCCGGCTCAGATCCC
>JAFNFZ010000012.1:0-3289 GCA_017885485.1 Chloroflexota bacterium | reverse complement strand
CCCCTTTGCCACTGTTCTCACCTCCGGGCAGCGTTGTGTCACCGGTCACAATAGCGGATGGTGCACGGCCTTCCAGCCTGCCCATACATCTACATATCATACGATATGTCTCGTCGCATCTCCACAGCCGCCGGCCGCCCCTGCCCATGTCCTTCCTGCATAAGCACGAATCCACCAGACTTCCCCTCTCCGCGGAATTGGTGTAGAATAACGCTCCAATAAGGTTCCCCGATAGCTCAACGGTAGANNAACCGCTAGGTTCCTCCCCCGAGACCTGTCTTTCTTCCACCCTCTCCATTTCCATGATCGTTTCGCACCGAAGGGCCCGAGCGTACGGCTTCCCCTCCACGTGTAATTGGTGTAGAATAACGCTCCAGTAAGGTTCCCCGATAGCTCAACGGTNNCCGCTAGGTTGTAGGTTCGAATCCTACTCGGGGAGCCAACTTGCTCTGCATGGGCTCCCTGTCAAATGGCTGCATACTTCGTCTATGTGCTCCGAAATCCCAAGGGGCAGCTCTACATCGGCTTCACAACTGACCTGGATAGGCGCGTGCAGCAACATCGTAATGACGATGGTGGCTGGACCAAGGGGCGCGGTCCTTGGGCTCTAGTGCACCACGAGATTTTCAGTAACCGAGCAGAGGCCATGCGACGGGAGCGCACTCTCAAGTGCGGCAAGACAAACCAGGAACTCCGAATGCGTTTGGGCAAGGATCCCGAGTAGAGCCAGCCCTTCCAACGGAAGGATTAACCGCCCTTCCAACGGAAGGGTTGTAGGTTCGAATCCTACTCGGGGAGCCAACTTGTTTGCTGGGCTAGCATTAGGAACGAGATTCGAGGCTATCCTCGGTTCAGTCCTCTCCAAGCGCTTCAAGATCAGCCAAATCTCTCTTTCTCTCTAACGCTCGCGTGTTGAGTGCTCGCTTAATAACACGAGCACATCTCTGAAGTCTGATTGAACTTCCATGTCTCTGTTGACGGAGGTGCTCCACTGCGGCTACTCTCTCTTCAGGGGACTTGCTCAGCCAGTACTCCAGATCGTGCCTCGGAGAGGCCGCACCCTTGCCCCTGCGCCTGCATACCACCTTTTTCATGGACATTTCACAACGAATTATATACCACACGCATTGTATACTACAGATACGTGGCACTAGGGTAGCATTAGGGTATTGACGTCGGGCAAAAACCGTCGTATTCTTCAGCACTGACAGCGACGCAACAAACAAAGGAGGGTACGAATGCGTAGGGTCATCAGTATCATCGTTGTCCTTGCTCTGGCGCTGGCTTCTGTCATCACTATGGCAGGCGTCGCCACCGCCGCCGCCGGCTCCATCGCCGGCTACGTCTACCAGGAGGACGGAACCACGCCGATTTCCGGGGCTGTGGTCTACGCCTACGAGTGGAGTGTTGACGTTGCGTTGGGTCCGACCTTCGCGGCAGGACTCGGCTACTCGGCAACAAATGGCAGCTACTACATACTGGGCCTGGACACGGGTAACTACCGCGTCGCAGCCCATGCCGATGGCTACTACAGCGAGTACTATAACAACACGGCCACCCCTGCCGCCGCCTCTCAAGTGGCAGTCACCGATCCCAACCCCACCACGGGCATCAACTTCACTCTGGTAGAGGGCGGTTCCATATCGGGCTTTGTCCATCAGGAGGACGGTACCACACCGATCTCTCCTGCCCGCGTCATTGCCTACGACAGTGCCACCGGCCAGATGGTGGACGATGACTGGACGGAAGCAGACGGCAGCTACACCGTGGGCAACAACATCTACACCGGTGAGTTCCGCGTCAGGGCGGATATGGATGGCTACTACAGTGAATACTACAACAACGCCGCCACCCCTGGCGCAGCCACCCTGGTGGCCGTCAACATCCCCAACGTTACCCCCAACATCAACTTCACCCTCACCGCGGGCGGCGCCATATCGGGCTTTGTCTACCGGGCTGATGGCACAACGCCGATCTTCCTCGCCCGGGTCATTGCCTACGACAACGTCACCAGCCTGATCGTGGACGATGCCTGGTCGCGCCCGAACGGCAGCTACACAATTGGCAACGACCTTAACCCCGGCAACTACCGGGTCAAGGCAGAGGCCTTCGGATACTACAGTGAGTTCTACGACAATGTCACCGACTCTGCCTTAGCCACCCCGGTCCCGGTCACCGTCCCCAACGTTACTCCTGACATCAACTTCACTCTAAGCCTGCAGACGCTGATCATCTCCAATGTCGTCGCCACCGTTACTGGCGAGAACACCGCCACCATCACCTGGACCACCGATCAACCGGGGACTAGCATGGTGGAGTACGGCCTGACGGATGTCTACGGCTCGGCTACCACCCCAGATCCCACCCTGGTCACCAGCCATATCGTGTATCTCACCGGCCTGACCCGCGGCACCACCTATCACTACAGGGTGGTCTCGGCCGATGCTCCAGGAGGAAATGAGGGTCGTTCGGGCGACGACACCTTCATCACGCCCGATCTCACCCCGCCGGTCATCTCCGACATCACAGCTATCAACATCACCGAAACCGGCGCCACCATCACCTGGACCANNGATGCCACCTTGGTGACCAGCCACATCGTCACCCTCACCGGCCTGGCTTCTGGCACCACCTATCACTACAAGGTCAAGTCGAGAGACACTGACGGTTCTGGGCTTTGGGCCGAATCGGGAGACAACACCTTCAACACCCTCACTCCTCCTGATATCACCGCGCCGGTGATCTCTGGGGTGAGCGTCAGCAACGTCACTCAGACCGGCGCCACCATCACCTGGACCACCGATGAGGCGGCCACCGCCCAGGTGGAGTACGGCCCGACCGATCAATATGGCTCAGCCACCACCCTGGATGCCACACAGGTCACCAGCCACAGCGTCAGTCTGACCGGCCTGACCGCCGCCACCAGCTATCATTACAGGGTGAAATCGAAGGATGCTGCGGACAACGCGGCTCAGTCAGAGGACCGCTCCTTCACCACGTCCTCCGCCCCTGTCACTCCTCCTGACACCACTCCGCCAACAACGCCCGTGGTCACCGACGACGGAGTCACAACCACGGATCTCACCCAGCTTCACGCCACGTGGACTTCGTCTGATCCCGAGTCCGGCATTGCGGCATACCAGTATGCCATAGGCACCTCAGCCGGGGCCACCGACGTTGTGGATTGGACCTCGGCGGGAACAGATACCGGGGTGACCAAAACCGGCCTGACTCTCAGCGTCGGAACCACCTACTACTTCTCCGTCAAGGCACAGAACGGTGAGGACCT
>JAFNFZ010000011.1 GCA_017885485.1 Chloroflexota bacterium | reverse complement strand
GACCTGGGAGCCTGGATCAAGTTTGCCGGCCTGGATTTCATCGTGATCGAGGGCAAAGCGGCAAGGCCGGTCTACGTCTTCATCGAAGACGGCAAGGCGGAGTTGCGGGATGCCAAGGCAATCTGGGGTCTGGGCACCGACGAGACTCAGGCCCGGCTGGAGGCAGCCCACGGCAAGCGAGTGCGCTCTGCCTGCATCGGCCCTGCCGGTGAGAACCTCGTGCGCTTTGCCAGCGTGCAGTCCGGCATCGGGTCCGCCTCCCGGGGTGGAGTGGGTACCGTCATGGGGTCCAAGAACCTCAAGGCATTGGCCGTCATCGGCACCGGCCGAGTTACCCCCCGCGAACCCAAGGCCCTGAAGGCGGCGGTGACAGAGCAGATAGAGTGGGTCAAGGCCAATCCGGTGTCAGCCGTATCATTTGATCTCATGCGCAACGTAGGGACCCTGGGCGCCATAGAGTATGCCAACCCCATGGGCACCTTCCCCACGCGCAACAGCCGGTGGGGGCAGATAGAGGGCTTCGAGAAGATCGCTGCCGGTGAATACCAGAAGCTCCTGACCAGGAAGTACGGCTGCTATGCCTGCACGGTGAAGTGTTACTGCGGCTACGAAGTGAAGAGCGGCCCGTACAAGTGCGTGGCCGCCGGCGGCCCCAACTATGAGTCGGTGTGGGCTTTCTCTGGGGTCATCGACAGCCCTGAGATCGAGCACACCATCTATGCTGACACACGTTGCGATGATGTGGGGGTAGACACCATCAGCATGGGCGTCACCNNGGCCTGGAGCTCGTCTGGGGCAACCACGACGCTGCCCTCCAACTCATCGAGAAGACGGCGCGCCGGGAGGGCTTCGGCGATCTGCTGGCCGAGGGCTCCATGCGGATGGCCCAGCGCCTGGGCAGGGGAGCCGAGGCCTATGCCATGCATGTCAAAGGGCAGGAGATGCCCGGCTATGAGCCGCGGGGCCTCAAGGCCCACGGCATGAACTTCGCCACGGCCAATGTAGGTGCCAACCACAACTACGGCTGGGCGCCTCAAGATTACTATGGCTCCCAAGTACCGCGAGCGACGGATCCATATGCCGACGAGGGCAACGCCGATATCACCAAGTACAACCAAGACATCACTGCCATGGTTGAGACGGGCATCCAGTGCACGTTCTACGTCCACTGCGACTGGATTACCCCCGCCATCTTTTCCAAGTTGCTGTTGGCGGCCACCGGCATTCCAGAACATGGGGACCCCCAATACATGTGGAAGGTGGCAGAAAGGATCTACAACATAGAACGCGCCTTCAATATCCGCGAGGGCTTCGGCCGGAAGGATGACAGCTTGCCGCAGCGCATCCTCACCGAGGAACTGCAGAAGGGCATGGCGGCTGGTCAGCGGGTAAGAAAGCAGGATGCCTTCCTGGACCAGTACTATGACCTGAGGGGGTGGGACAAGAACGGCATCCCCACCGAGAAGAAGCTGCAGGAATTGGGGCTGGGAGACCTGGTGAGGGACGTCATCAGGTGAGTCTTGAGGAAGCAAGGACGACCTGCAAATCGGAGGACAAAGCGACGACCGTAGTTCCCGGCTACCGCAAGGTAGTGCGCAGCACCGCTGGTGAGAACCGAGGCATGAGCCTGGGGCAGATCCTACGCTCCCGGCTGGTCTCAGACACCACATGAGCAGGAGCCAAGGCCAATCGCCAGAAACAACATGCCTGGATTAATCAGAGGAGGTACCTGATGGTCGGTATTGAATCCTTTGGTGCCTACATACCCTGGCACCGGCTGGACCGGCAGCAGTTCCTCAAGGCCTGGGGTGGGTTCGCCATACCCGGCGAGAGGTCGGTGGCGTACTACGACGAGGACAGCGTAACAATGGCCGTTGAGGCGTCGACGAACTGCCTGAAGGGCTTCGACGCGCAGAAGATAGACGGCGTGTATTTCGCCACCACATCAGCACCCTACAAGGAAAAACAGTCCGCGGCAACAATGGCTTTGGCTCTCAACATGCGCGCCGATATCCGCACCGCGGATTTCACCACTTCGCTGAGATGTGGCTCCACGGCCATGCTGATGGCCTACGACAGCATAAAGGCAGGTTCGGCCAACAGCATATTGGTGGCTGCGGCCGACTGCCGCATTGCCGCGCCGTCGGGGATGACAGAGCAATCGCTGGGAGACGGCGGCGCCGCGTTTCTGGTGGGAAACAGGGACGTGGTCGCCGAGATCCTGTACACATACTCGGTATCCGATGACCTTGTGGCCACCTGGCGTGGTGAGAACGATGTGTTCCTCCGGGGCTGGGAAGAGCGCATGGTCATGGACGAGGGCTACTCCAGGATAGTCCCCATCGCCATCAACGGCATACTCAAGAAGGGTGGGGTTAAGAAGGAAGACTTCAACAAGGTGGTCTTCGATCCACCTGGGGATGCCAGGAGGCACGGCAAGGTAGCAGCTGAGCTCGGCTTCAAGCCGGAGCAGCTGCAGGATCCGCTCGGCTTGTTCATGAACATGGGGATGACCGGAAGCGCCATGGCTCCCCAGATGCTCTCCGCGGCGCTGGAGACTGCCAAGGCAGGGGACAAGATACTCTACTGCGGCCACGGCAACGGCGCGGACGCGATGATACTGCAAGTGACCGACGCCATAACCAAGCTGCCCGAGCGCAGGGGTATGACCAAACACCTGTCTGTCAAGAAATCGTACGAAAACTACGAAAGCCTGCTCAAGTGGCGTGACATCGTGCCTCTCGAGGCTGCCAGAAGGCCGGACAAGCAGCACATACGCCTGCCAGCCACTTGGCGCGACAGGAAGGTGCTCCTCGGATTGTGGGGCGTCAAATGCCGGAAATGTGGACAGCCACAGTATGACAATGGCGCCATGAGCACCCCGCCGATACGCGTCTGTGCCAAGTGCCAGTCTCAGGATGACTTCGACGATTACTGCTTCGCCGGCAGGATGGCCACCGTGTCCAGCTTCACCCACGACCAACTGGCACCCGTGGTCGATCCGCCTGCCTCCATAGTCCTGGTGGAGTTCGAGGGAGGCGGTAGGGCCTTCTTCGACCTCACGGATAGGGATCCGGCTGAGATCAAGGTGGGCACCAAGGTCGAATTCACCTTCAGAAAGCTGCAGCTCGATAGGGGACTGACCAACTACTTCTGGAAAGTCCGCCCGGCGAGATTCTAAAGGAGGCGGATGAGATGGCAGGAAGCATCAAAGACAGAGTTGCCATAATCGGCATGGGCTGCACCAGGTTCGGCGAGCTCTGGGACAAGGGCCCCGGGGAGCTGGTGGTTGATGCCGTGACCGAGGCCTACCACGATGCCGGCATCACGTCAAAAGACATCGAGGCGGCGTGGGTGGGCACCCTCTTCAGCGGGATGGGCGGTCGCTCCCTCAGCGAGCCGTTGAAGCTGCAGTACATACCTGTCACCAGGGTGGAAAACGCCTGTGGCTCGGGACACGAGGCTATGAGGGGCGCTGCGTATGCCGTCGCTGCAGGAATATGCGATGTAGCCCTGGCGGTGGGCTTCGAAAAGCTGAAGGACGAGGGTGGCAGCGGATTGCCGGGAATGGAGAACCGCTCCAACACGCATTACCAGTCGACGCCGCCGGGCATGTTCGCCATGCTGGCCACCAACTACTTCCACCGATACGGCTTGAGTCCCGAAGCGGGTAAGACCATGCTGGCCAGGATTTCAGTCAAGAGTCACAAGAACGCCGTACTGAACGCTAAGGCCCATTTCAGGCGCGAGATAACGGTAGAGCAGGTGATGAATGCACCTATCATCGCTTGGCCACTGGGTTTGTTCGACTGCTGCGGCGTCAGCGACGGCGCAGCTGCCGCCGTCCTCACTCGAGCTGATATTGCCAAGAAGTTCCGTCCAAATCCAGTCTACATAAAGGCCCTCCAGATATGTGCTAGCCCCACATCGGGAAGGATGACTTCCGACTACGATTTCACCCATGTTGAGGAGGCCTATCGTGGAGGCATCGCCGCCTACAAGGAGGCGGGGATCAAGGAACCGCGGAAGGAAATCAGTATGGCCGAAGTCCACGACTGCTTCTCGATTACCGAGGCTGTCACCATGGAGGATCTCCAGTTCAGCAAGAGGGGCAATGTCAAGGAAGACATCGAGGCCGGATTCTTCGAGATGACCGGGGGGCTGCCGGTGCAGCCCGACGGAG
>JAFNFZ010000010.1 GCA_017885485.1 Chloroflexota bacterium | reverse complement strand
CGGCGGCGAAGGTGACGGCGTGCTCCTCGCATATACCCACGTCGAAGACCCGCCCGGGGAAACCGTGCTGCACATCGCCCGGGAGAATCCCAGAGTCGTCGTCATCACGCCCGCCATGCTCGATGGCACCGGGCTGAACGCCGTGGCCAAAGAAATCCCCGGGCGGGTCTTCGACGTGGGTATATGCGAGGAGCACGCCGTCACCTTCGCCGCCGGCCTGGCCACTCAGGGCTTCATACCCATCGTCGCCGTGTACTCTACCTTCCTGCAACGGGCCTTCGATCAGTTGGTCCACGATGTCTGTCTTCAGAAGTTGCCCGTTGTTTTCATCATCGACCGCGGCGGGATCGTGGGCGAGGATGGCAAGACCCACCAGGGCACCCTCGATCTGTCCTATCTCGGCTGCATCCCCAATCTGGTGGTTGCTGCCCCCAAAGACGAGAACGAGTTGCAGCACCTGATCTCCACGGCAGTGAAAGCCGGTCAACCCATGGCCATACGCTACCCCAGGGGCTCCGGCCCGGGGGCGAAGCTGGACACTGCACTGAAGGAACTCCCCATCGGCAAAGGAGAGGTGCTCCGCACAGGGGAGGATGTGGCCATCCTGGCCCTGGGCGCTACCGTCTACCCTGCCATTGAGGCCGCCGCCGCCCTCTCCAAGTCAGGTGTGGAATGCACCGTGGTCAACGCCCGCTTCGCCAATCCCCTGGACGTCCAGCTTATTTCCGACGTCGCCAGGAAGGTGAGGAGACTGCTCACGGTTGAGGAGAATGTCCTCGCCGGTGGATTCGGCAGCGCGGTGCTGCAGATGCTCAACAGCTACCAGGTGGCGGATGTCCATGTGAAATGCCATGGCCTTCCCCAGGTTTTCGTGGAGCACGGCTCTCAATCGGTCCTCCGCTCCAAGTACAGCCTCGACGCTCCGGGTATCGCCCGTCAGGTCCTGGTGGCCTTCCCCGAACTCTCTTTGGATAGCCGAAAGCGAAGCCTCTTCACCGGCTCGACTTCTCCCTAGCTCATTGAGTCCGGCCGCGGCATTGTTCGCCGTAGATGATAGGTGCCAACTCAGATGCGCATACCAGATTCCTTCCGCCTTTTTCTGCCTGAACTGGAGGCAGAGCTGCGGGCTGTCCTGGGTGAAGATGCATCACCTCTGTACATCATGATGCGCTATCACCTGGGCTGGGTAGACGAGAACGGTCGCCGGCAACAGAGCCCCGGCAAGCTGTCACGGCCCACGCTCTGCCTGCTCGCCTGCGAGGCCGTCGGCGGCCAGTGGCCATCCGCCCTCCCCGCGGCCACTGCGGTGGAGTTGATCCACAACTTCTCCCTCATCCATGACGACATTCAGGATGCCAGCTGGGAGAGACGAAACCGCCCCACAGTGTGGAAGCTCTGGGGCGAGGCACAGGCCATCAACGCCGGCGACGCCATGTATGTCCTGGCGCAGTTGGCCCTGTTCCGGCTCGAAGACCGGGGCGTGCCCCCGCAGATGATCGTGCTTCTCTCCAGGCATCTGAACCAGGCCAGCCTTCAGCTCTGCGAGGGACAGTACCTGGATATCGAGTATGAACGACATCTTGACATCAGCGCCGACCGTTACCTGGAGATGATCGAGAAGAAGACCGCCTCGCTCTTCGAATGCTCCCTCCGTTTTGGCGCCATGCTGGGCACGAAGAACCAGGTTCAAGTCTCCTCACTCTGCTCCTTCGGCAGGAACCTGGGCATGGCCTACCAGGTGGAGAACGACCTGCAGGGCATATGGGGCAAAGATGAGGAT
Source organism: Chloroflexota bacterium (assembly GCA_017885485.1). Classification (GTDB taxonomy): domain Bacteria; phylum Chloroflexota; class Dehalococcoidia; order UBA2247; family RBG-13-53-26; genus RBG-13-53-26. Next base: position 1,897 of record JAFNFZ010000010.1, on the reverse strand, counting down.
GGCAAGGAGTCCCCCTACACCGACATCCGGGGCAGGAAGAAGATCCTGCCGGTGATACATGCGCTTGATAAGGCCGATGACAGCGAAAGGGAGACTCTGCACCGCATCTATGGCCAGAGCACGCTCTCCAACGGGGATGTCGGTCAGGTGCTGCGTATCCTCGACAGGACAGGCAGCAAAGCTCACGCAGAGAAGTTGCGGGATCAGTACTATCAGCAGAGTCTGGAAGACCTAGAGAGGGCAGGGTTGTCTTCGTCACCCCGGCATGCGCTGGAAGAGGTAGCTGCCTTTCTTCTGGGGCAGGAGGTTGGCTGAATGAAGACCTTCAACAAGAAAGGGGACAAGGGAGAGACCAGCCTGCTCTTCAATGCCAGAGTCCCCAAGTCCGATCCGCACTGCGAGGCCTATGGCACCATAGATGAAGCAGTCGCCGCTCTGGGACTGGCCCGGGCTATGTCCCGCAAGGAGCAAGTCCAGCATGTGTTGCTCAACGCCCAGAAGGACCTCTTTGTGCTGGCCGGCGAACTGGCCACCCCCATGGAAGCCTACGCCGAGTTTGTCCGCAAGTACCCGCTGATCACCGCGCAGAAGGTGCAGGAACTGGAAGACCTCATAGATGAATTGGAGAGGGAAGTAGACATACCCCGGGAATTCGTCATCCCCGGCGACAGCGCCGTCTCTGCGGTCATACACCTGGCCCGTGCCACCGTCAGAAGGGCGGAGAGAAGAGTGGTGAATCTGCAACATATCGGCCAGTTGCCCAACCAGGAGCTTCTCAGATACCTCAATCGCCTGGCTGACCTGCTGTTCATCCTGGCCTGCTACGAAGACAGAGGCCCCCTCAAATGACCATGGAGGTCATCCCTTCCATAGATCTCAAAGACGGCAGGTGCGTTCGCCTCTACCAGGGCGACTATGGTAGAGAAACGGTCTACTCCGACGACCCGGTGGGCATGGCCAGGCATTGGGAATCTCTGGGCGCTCCCAGACTGCACCTCGTTGACCTCGACGGCGCTGCCAGCGGAGAGCCATGCCACCTGCCCATAATCGGTCGGATAGCGGCCGCCCTGAAGATCCCCGTTCAGGTGGGCGGCGGCATCCGCCGCATTGAGGTCATCCGGCAGTTGCTGGACATGGGAGTGAAGCGGGTTATCCTGGGCACCGCCGCAGCGGAGGACCCCGCCCTGGTCGGGGAGGCCTGCCGGCAGTTCGGCGAAGCCATAGTAGTCGGCGTTGACGCCCGGGACGGATATGTCGCCACCCGCGGCTGGCAGCAGAAGACCACCGTCACCGCTTCGGAGATGGTCCGGCAGATGGCTGACCTGGGTGTGCAGCGCTTCATCTATACCGACATACTGCGCGATGGTACGCTTACCCAGCCCAACTTCACGNNTAGCCTCGTTGGCCCACATCTCCCAACTGAGTCAGCTCGGTGTTGAGGGTGTCATTGTCGGTAGGGCCCTCTATACTGGAGACATCAAACTGGAGGAGGCCCTGGCGGTCCTGCCCTGAAGGATTTGCGGAAGGAGCACTTCGATGCTGAAATTCGACGCTAAGGGACTTGTCCCGGCTATAGTGCAGGACTTCGATTCCGGCGAGGTGCTGATGCTGGGCTACATGAATGAGGAATCACTGCGCCGGACCCTGGAAACAGGGCAGGTCTGGTTCTACAGCCGCAGCCGGCAGGAGCTCTGGCACAAGGGCAGCACCTCGGGCAACGTGCTGAGGGTGAAATCTATCTCCAAAGACTGTGATTCCGATGCCCTGCTGGTCAGGGCCGAGCCCGCCGGGCCCACCTGCCACACGGGGGAGAGGAGCTGTTTCTTTACGGGTTTCAGCGAAAAGGATTTAATGTAGGGGCGTACATTCAGGTGCGCCCGCTATCGGGCGGGTTTAA
>JAFNFZ010000009.1:1437-7001 GCA_017885485.1 Chloroflexota bacterium | reverse complement strand
GGTGCTGTCGGCCGCTGTGGCCCTGGTTATCCTGGGCATCTGGGGTTTCACGCCGGCCTTCGCACCCGTTGCTGATGTGTCTCAGGTGTTAGCGGAGAACGTGGTTGGCGTGGTCTGTTGCTTTGCCCTGCTGATGGCCCCGGCCGCCATCATCATCGCCATCAAAGCGGTGATTTCTACGGCCAAGCCGGGAGACTAATCCCTTTTTCGGGGAGATAACGGAAAGAGGCGTCCCGTAATGACGGGGTGCCTCTTCGTTTTTGGGGGCCGAAACAGGTTCTTCAGAAAGGGCCACCCCGTCCCCTGGATGCCGCATCAAGTGCGGCATGACATGAGAAAGAGGATTGTGCAGGCTGACATCTTGGAGTGTTATAATTGTGCCCGCGAGGGAATCAACGTACTAGATGAAGAAGCGAGTTTTCTCGGGCGCCCGCCCCACGGGCCGGCAGCACATCGGCAACTACCTCGGGGCCATCCAGAACTACGTCAGTCTGCAGAAGGACTATCAGTGCGTCTATTGCATCGTGGACCTCCACGCCCTGACCACCCTTCAGGGGGCTGAAGCGGTGGGTCAGATCCAGCAGAACATCCGGGAGATGATCCTGGACTGGCTGGCGGCCGGCCTTGATCCGAAGGAGAGCATCCTCTTTGTGCAATCGCAGGTGCCCGAGGTGACCGAGCTGCAGACGCTGCTGAGCATGTCAACTCCTCTGAGCTGGCTGATGAGAGTGCCCACCTTCAAAGAGAAGGTGAAGATGCAGCCGGAGAATGTGAACTACGGGCTGCTGGGCTATCCGGTGCTGATGACGGCGGATATTGTGCTCTACAAGGCCGAGGTGGTACCCGTGGGCGAGGACCAGGTGCCNNACCTGGAGCTGGCGCGGGAGATAGTGAGACGCTTCAACAGCCTGTACGGTGACACTTTCCCGGAGCCCCAGCCGAAGCTGACTCATGCCCCGATGATCCTGGGCGTCGACGGGGTGCAGAAGATGAGCAAGCAGCTGGACAACCACATTGAACTGGCGGCCACGCCCGAGGAGACTGCACAACGGATCATGACCGCTTTCACGGACCCGGCCCGCAAGCGGAAGAACGATCCGGGGCATCCGGAGATATGCAATATCCATCACCTTCATGAGGCCTTCAAGCCGGATAAGGCGGCAGAGATCGCCCCGCAGTGCCGCAGCGCCGAGATCGGCTGTGTGGAGTGCAAGAAAGTGCTGGCACAGGAGATAAATGAGGCTCTGGCACCTCTGCGGGAGAGACGCCGCGAGCTGGCCACCCGGCCGCGGTACATCCGGGAGGTGCTGGCCGATGGCGCCCGCCGTGCGCAGGTTATTGCCAGGGAGACGATGGGGGAGGTGAGGGAGAGGATGGGCCTGGTCCCCAAGGAGACGGGGTAGTGCGATTGCCTTTGTCCAGGAGTGGCAGGGAGGCCATGGAAGTGGCTTCCCAGGCAGCGGAGGAGGCGGGAAGCCTCCTCTTAAAGCATGTGCACGGCCAGCTGAAGCTGGGATACAAGGAGGGCAGGGCCAACCTGGTGACCGACATCGATGTTGCAGCCGAGAAGAGCATCATAGCCGTTCTGCAGAGCGAGTACCCGGATTTCGGGATCATCTCGGAGGAGTCGCCGGCCATTGCCACGAATTCTCCATACACCTGGGTGATTGACCCTCTTGATGGGACGAACAACTATGTCCACGGCGTGCCTTTCTACGCGGTGGTCATCGGCCTGGCCAGCGGGCAGGAGGTGCTGCTGGGGGTGACCTACGATCCGGTGCGGAAGGAGACCTTCTCTGCCGAGAGGGGGCGAGGCGCCTGGCTCAACGGGCAGCCTATGGCGGTGGCGCAGAGAACGGCGCCGAGGGAGTGCTTTTTGGGCTGTGACCTGGGCTACGATGCCGACAAGGGGAAGGCCATGCTGGACGCCGTCGGGGCGATATGGCCGGAGCTGGGCGGGTTGCGGTTGATGGGCTCAGCGGCGCTGGGACTGGCCTATGTTGCCTGCGGGCGCCTGGATGCCTACATTCACCCCTGTCTCTATCCGTGGGATGTGGCTGCGGGACTGGCGCTTCTGGAGGGTGCCGGCGGGGAGATCACCGACTGGGAAGGCCAAGCGGCCACGATGCACAGCACGCGGGTGGTGGCGGGGAACAAGGCACTGCAGGGGTATTTCCTGGGGCTGATCAAGGACAACCCGCAATTGCGCCTGAAGGGGGTCTGAGGAGAGGCGGCGGATAGCTCATGGCTGATAGCTAGTAGCTCGTGGGTGAGAGGGGGTGGGCGGCTATGGAGCGCGATGCCTCTGGACGAACCTGGCCATGCGGGTGAGCGCTTCCTCGATGTTCTCCATGGACGTGGCGTAGCAGCAGCGGATGTGTCCCTCTCCTGACGGACCGAAGGCAGTGCCATGAACCACGGCCACCTTCTCCTCCATGAGCAAGCGCTCAGCGAATTGCTCTGAGGACAGCCCGGTGGATCTGATAGAGGGGAAGACGTAGAAAGCGCCTCTGGGCTCGAAGCAGTCCAGTCCGATATCATTGAGTCCCTTGAGTATGACGCGGCGGCGCCGGTCGTATTCCTCGATCATGCGCATTGCCTCCGGTTCCCCGGAGCGAAGGGCTTCGATAGCGGCCATCTGGCCCATGATGGGGGAGCAGAGGGCAGTGTACTGGTGGATCTTGGTCATGGCGGCGATAATCTCAGCGCTGCCGGCGGCGTAGCCAACGCGCCAGCCGGTCATGGCATAGGCCTTGGAGAATCCGCCCAGCAGGACAGTCCTTTCCTGCATTCCGGGCAGACAGGCGAAGCAGGCCGGCTGTGTCCCATAGACGAGAAGGTTGTAGATCTCGTCAGAGATGACCAGGAGGTTGTGCCGTTTGGCGACATCGGCTATTTCAGCCAGTTCGGGCATAGCCATAGTGGCCCCGGTGGGATTGGCGGGATAGCCGATGAGGATGGCTTTGGTCCGGCCGGTGATCCTGGCCTCAACATCAGGGGCAGGCAGCTTGAAGGCATTGTGGCAGTCCGTGGGCACCTGAACGGGAACGCCGTCGGCCAGCATCACGGAGGCCGGATAGGCGACGTAAGCGGGGTCGGACATGATCACTTCGTCGCCGGGGTCGAGGATAGCCCTCATGGCCAGATCGAGACCCTCGCTGACACCGTTGGTGATGAGCAGTTCAGTGTCGGGGTCGTATTCCAGATCGAAGGTCCTCTTGAGGTAGCGGGCCAGCTCCTGGCGCAGTTCCAGCATTCCCGAGTTCGAGGTGTACATGGTGTACCCTCGCTCCAGGGTGTGAATGGCGGCTTCGGTGATATGCCAGGGTGTGGCGAAATCGGGTTCACCAACGCCCAGCGAGATGACCCCCTCCATGGAGATGATCAGGTCGAAGTACTTCCTGATACCAGAGGGCGGCACCTTCTCCAGGCGCCGGGTGATGCGATTCCTTACATGGTGAGTGGCAATCGCTTGTTCTCCTCTTTGACTTCCATAATTTCGCCATCTTCCTTGTAGCGCTTGAGCAGGAAGTGGGTAGTGGTTCCCTGGACGCCCTCTATGGGGGCCAGCCTCTGGGAGACAAAGGCGGCTACGTCCTGCATGGTGCGGCCAGACACGAAGACGGCCAGATCATAGGTGCCGGAAACGAGGTAGGCGGAACGGACTTCGGGGAAGCGGTAGATACGTTCGGCTATGGCATCAAATCCGACATTCCGCTGGGGCTGGATGCGCACCTCGATCACGGCCCATACCTGCTCGTCGCCCACCTTGTGCCAGTTGATCATGGCCTTGTATTTGACGATGGTATGGTTCTTCTCGGCCTCGCTGATGGTCTTTTTCACATCGGCCAGCGGTATGCCGGTCATGGTGGAGATGCGCTCCGGGGTGGCCCGGGCGTCGTTTTCGAGGATCTCCAGGATCTCCTTCATCGTTCTGGCTCCTTCCCCCAGCTAACTCTGCAGTAGCGTGTGCGAATTGTTTCGCACATTATAGCACAGGTGCTTGTATCCTGAGGACAGGCGGTTGATGTATAATGCGGTTGCTCATTTTGTTATGTTTCTGTAATATGAGTGCGATATGTTATATAATCGATGCAATGGGAATTGCATCCAGTCAAGAAGGGAGAAGTGATGAAATCTGATGAGGCAATGGGCAAGGACAACGATTTCTGGGTGCTGTGGGACCGAACCTCACATGCGGTACGCAGGGCGAGAGAGATTGAGTTGCGGCAAACGGCGGACCTCTCCGGCGTTGAGGCTGCACTGCTCTCCTTCGTCAAAGCCAGCAAGGATCCGGTAACTCCCTCTGTGCTGGCACGTTTGCTGCACAGGGAGCCTCATACTGTGTCCGGGCTGGTAAGCCGGATGCAGAAGCGGGGACTGGTGAAGAAGGAGAAGAACCTGGGCCGCAAGAACCTGGTGAGGGTGACGGTGACCAAGAAGGGTGACGAGGCTTTCAAGAAGCAGGGGAAGGTCAGCGTGCCCAGCACCATCTTGTTGACTGCCCTGACAGATAAGGAACGGGCGGCTCTCAGAGAGTATCTGGGCAAGCTGCACAAGAGGGCGGTGGAGGTTATCCGAGAGAATCAGCCCCTGCCCTACGAGTAACAGGGCATCTTAACTTCCTCTCAGCCGATGCAAGTGGCGCAGGAGCGCTCCTCCTGGGCCACTTCTGTTTCAGTTCTGCCCTGTCGCCGCCTGCTGCAGGGCGTCCACAGGGCAGTAGTCAACGCAGGCCAGACATTCATTGCAGTCCTCTCTGGTTATGCGGCAGACGCCCCAGGCTCGCAGGGCATCGGTGGGGCAAAAGTAGACGCATAGTCCACAACCAACACACCTGGTCTCGTCAACCTTCAGCATGAGCCACCTCCCGTGTAGAGTCCAGAGGTATGCTGTGCGTTCATCCAGTTCTCCTTCCCGGAGTCAAGCAGCGGGCTTCACCCGCTGCTTGATGTCTTCGACGACAATACGGGCGGTCTCGGCGCAGGCCGGCAGCCCCAGCGGGACCAGCGGCGCCACGCCATCACCGACGTTGTAGAGATTCTCTATGGGCGTTTTCTGGGTCAGCGCCCCCGGCAGGGCGCGGTACATCGGCCAGTCTTTCTGCCAGTAGCTGACGTGGAGGATTTCGGCCTCTCGATCGAACCGGGGGATGGCGTCTCTCAGGTCCTGGACTACCATGTCCACTTCAGCGGCGGTGTTCAGAGGCAGGAACGAGGAATCCGGCGCGGCCCAGGCTTGAAGCAGGTGTTTCCCGGGAGGTGCGTATTCGGGGTAGGCCAGACTGGTGCACATCATGGTCATCTGTCGCCGGCCTTCGGGCACCACAACAACGCCGGGGAAATCGACCAGCGGCTTCTCACTGGAGATCTCGAGGCTGATGTAGGACAGCGGCCGCACCTTCTCCTTGACCTCCTTGAGGTATCCTCTGTCGAGGTTTTGACTGTGGGCCAGCTCCTCCGTGGCGTGCGGGCCGGCGCTGCTGATGACCGCTGCGGCGGCTATGTCCATCTCGCTGCCATTCTTCTCGATGACTATGCCCCGGGCGGTTTCGTCCTGAACGA
>JAFNFZ010000009.1:0-1379 GCA_017885485.1 Chloroflexota bacterium | reverse complement strand
GGCATATCGCGGAAGTTGACGCACTGATAGTTGACCAGCCCCCTGAATATGGCCAGTATTCTCTCGTTCTGAGTGTATTGGAGCAGCCAGTCGCGAATGGAGATGGCAGTGGAGGGTTCCTTCCAGGCGAAGGCCCGTCGAATAGCTCCCAGGACCCTGGCTGACTCGGCATCAGCGGCAAAATGGGACATGAGCTCCCTGAGCCCGCCCTTTGGGGCCATGAGATGGTCCTTCCCTCCCATCCTGAAGCAGAGCTGCATGGGGAAAGAGCGGATGGGGAAAGCGGCGCCGACTTCCTTGAAGAGCTTTTCGACCACACCATCGGTTTCTACGTAGAGGGCGCCGGTGGGCAGTGTAAAACCCTTATACTTCGCCGAGGAGGCCCGGCCCCCGACGAAGGGCAGCTTGTCAACGACCAGCGTAGTGTAGCCCGAATGGGTCAGGAGAGCGGCGGAGCACAAGCCACCCATGCCAGCGCCGACCACGGCCACATCGTATTTCCCTTGCTTCATAAGGTCACCTCCGAAGCGGCTCTATGACACCAGATCCAAGTGGCCGCCGGCTTTATGGCGATTCTGTTGCCGGAACGGTCAGGATTCGAGTTGCGGTCTTCTCTTGTGCCAATCGGTGGACTGCTCGTAGGCGAAGGCTATGCGCAGCAGCGTCTCTTCGCTGAGGGGCTTGCCGATAACCTGCATGCCCACAGGGAGTCCATTGACGAAGCCGGCGGGGACGGACACTGCGGGGACTCCGGCGATGTTCACAGGCAGGGTGCAGATGTCGCTGAGGTACATCTGGACGGGATCGTCCATCTTCTCCCCGATCTTGAAGGGCACGGTGGGGGAGGTAGGTGTGATCAGCGCGTCGAATCTTTCAAAGGCCCGGTCGAACTCCTGCCTGATCAGGGTGCGCACCTTCTGAGCCTTGAGATAATAGGCATCGTAGTATCCGGCAGACAGCGCGTAGGTGCCCAGCATAATCCGTCGTTTCACCTCATCGCCGAAGCCGGCCTGCTTGGTTTTCTCCAGGGCATCCCACATGCTGCTGGCCTCGCGGGCGGAGAAGCCGTATTTAACGCCGTCATAGCGGGCCAGATTGGCCGAGGCTTCGGACGGAGCGATGATATAGTAAGCGGCCAGGGCATAGCGTGTGTGGGGCAGAAAGGCCCCCCACTCCACTTCAGCGCCCAGTTCCTGTAGGCGCTTGATGACGGCGTTGACGGCGTCCTCGACGCCCTTCTGCATACCGGACACGAAATACTCCTGCGGCACGCCGAGACGGAGGCCTTTGAGGTGAGGGACCAGCGATGCGGTGTAGTCCGGCACGAGGTGGGGCAGGGAGGTGGAGTCACTGGGATCGTGACCGCAGACGGTATTCAT
>JAFNFZ010000008.1:2811-3237 GCA_017885485.1 Chloroflexota bacterium | reverse complement strand
TGCGAGGCGTATCCCTTGACCGCGCTTACCAGGTTGGGGATCAGGTCGTAGCGCCGCTTGAGCTCGGTGTCTATATTGGACCATGATTCGTCACAGTGGTTGCGGCCCCGTATCAGCGTGTTGTACATGAAGGCCACCCACAGTATGAGCAGCAGGACCATTGCCAGGACAGCGATGACTATCGGATTCATGTCGATCTAGCCCCCGTCTCGATACTCTTCAGTTCCCGCACCACGGATTCGGGCAGGTTGTCCAGGATGCCTGTGGCTACCTTCACCGCCGCTCCGAATTCCCGCGGAGAGAACCGCTTGTTGTCCAGGTAGGCCATGACCTGGCTGTTCTGGAAGTCCAGGGTGAAGCTGGGATACGACAGCATAAGCTCCATGGTCTTCTGGTGTAATACATCGTAGGCCCAGCGGCGGTCAG
>JAFNFZ010000008.1:0-2779 GCA_017885485.1 Chloroflexota bacterium | reverse complement strand
GGAGTGGGTCTCATAGTGGTAGTCGAAAGCACACAACGGTCGTTTGCCCACAGCCCCCTCCATGATGTTGTAGCCGTAGCGGTCGTCACCTCGCTGCAGGCAGCTAAAATGCCGGAAGCGCCAGTCCATGCTCCTGTCCACCGTGGCCCGGAAGCTGAAGCCATTCGCCTCGGCCCACAACGCCAGCTCCATCATCCGCTTCTCTCTGAGCCGACGACGCCAGATGGCAAAGGCGATGCCGCCGATGATGAGCACGCAGATCAGAATGACGAGGAACAGCACCGGCATTGTCTATTCCAGACCCCTGTCATTCTCTCGCATTCTCATGTTGAAGTCCAGTTCTTGTTCTGGTTCGCCACTCCGCTGCGCCCATGAGACGGAGGATGTTTGGCAAGGGGAGGACAGGCATGTAGACCATGGCGATGGCTCATCTGGACCTTGCCTCCCTCTTGCTCATAGCCATTGGTCTGTCTGCCGACTGTTTTGCCGTGGCCGTGGGTGCCAGCATCTCTGTGAAGAGCCTCTCACCCCGCGGGGTGTTCCGCACCGCTGCGGCCTTCGGAATGGCTCAGGCTCTCATGCCCACCCTCGGGTGGTTGGTTGGGAGAACAGTTGTAGATCTCATTTCTGCCTATGATCATTGGGTGGCGTTCGGCCTGCTCACTATCATAGGTGGCAGAATGCTCTGGGAATCCCTTCATCCTGAGCACTCCGACGCCACTGGCACCGACATCACCAGGGGTGCTGCGCTGCTGCTTCTGTCTGTGGCCACAAGCATAGATGCCTTGGCCGTCGGTCTGAGTCTGGCCTTCGTGGAGACGAATATCGCCCTAGCTGTCCTGACCATCGGAGGGGTTGCTTTCCTGATTACCACCATCGGCTTCCTTGTGGGCAGAAAGGCAGGACATCTCATGGGGAAGAGGGCTGAAGCCGTTGGCGGGGCAATTCTCATCGCTATCGGCCTCAGAATCCTGCTGACTCACCTTCTGTGACCGCTACAACCATCCCATTGTCAGGCAGCGAAGCCATTCCCGCGTCTTTTCATATCGTCTCTCCCCCCTATGTCGTCCCCGCGGACGCGGGGATCCACCGTACCCCAATTGTGTCATTCCGCACTTGATGCGGAATCCAGGTGTCCGATTTCGTTGGGCCGTCGTGGGGACGCTAGTGGTAAATCCTGCTGGTGACCACTCTTCCTGTTTCCGAGAACTTCAGCCCTTCGAGCTCCAGCAAAGCCCGTTTCATCCCCAGACCACCCCGAAACCCGCCGAGCTCCAGGTTTGCCCTGACAACCCGATGGCAGGGGATGATGATAGGGAACGGGTTGTGTGACAGAGCGCCCCCAACGGCCCTGCCGCCGGCCCGACATCCCAGGCTTTGCGCCACCCTGCCATAGGTGCTCACCCAGCCTCTGGGGATGCCGTGGTCGGCCAGAAGGACCCTCTTCTGGAACTCGGAGCACCTGTCGAGAGCGATGACCTCCGGGTCGAAATCCACAGCCGCGCCTTGAAGATAGCTCTGAATTTGTTTCCCCAGATCTGCAACTGTGGGGCATGATGCAGGGCTTGCCTTGATGAGGGCGCTCCGCAGGGCGGATTCTATCGGACTTCCTTCNNGCTCCCGAAGCCGGATGGCACCTTGATGTAGTGGAAGGATTTCAATGCTCTGCCGATCTGCCTACCATCGTCCTGTCAGCCTACCCTGGCTCATTTGATCTGAGTCATCAATGTGGCGAACTGGTCAGCATCCAGCGACTGCCTGCCGTCGGACAAGGCATGCACGGGATCGTGGTGCACCTCGACCAGGAGGCCGTCAGCGCCCACGGCTATGGCTCCCCTGGAGAGAGGGATCACGTACTCCCTGCGTCCGGCAGCATGGCTGGGGTCAACAACGACGGGGAGGTGGCTGACCTCTTTGATCGAAGGTATGGCGCTCAGATCCAGTGTGTTCCTGGTGTTGTCGGCAAAGGTCCGAATGCCGCGTTCACACAGGATGACCTGGCTGTTTCCCGCCGCCATGATGTACTCCGCCGACATGAGCAACTCCTCTATGGTGGCTGCGAAGCCGCGCTTCAGCAGAATCGGTTTTGGAGACCGCCCCGCCCGGCGGAGCAGGGAGTAGTTCTGCATGTTCCTGGCTCCGATCTGGATGATATCAGCATATTCCTCAACCAGCATTATGTTGGTGTGGTCGATGGCCTCAGTTATGATGAGCAACCCCGTCTCTTCCCGGACCTTTCTCAACAGCCTCAACCCTTCCTCTCCCAGTCCCTGGAAGCTGTAGGGCGAGGTCCTGGGCTTGAAGGCACCGCCACGAAACACCTGCGCCCCGTGCGCCTTCACTATTCGGGCGATGGTCAGCGTCTGTTTCTCGTTCTCTATGGCGCAGGGGCCTGCCATGACCACCGGTTTCCCGCCACCGATAGCCACGTTGTCAATGGTGATGACTGTCGGCTGCGGGTGGGTTTCCCTGCTGACCAGCTTGTAGGGCTTGGTGACCCGTACGGTCTCCTTGACACCGTCCAGAGAGAGCAGGCGGGAATCATCAACCGGTCCCTGGTTCCCCGTGATGCAAACAGCGGTCCGCAGGGCACCCGGTATGGGAATGCCCTGGTAACCCATGCGCTCGATCTCCCGAACAACAGCAATCACCTGCTCTTTTGTGGCATCGTTCTTCATGATGACCAGCATGTTCTCCCTCCCAGGCTGGATCAGATCTTCCTGGCGATCTCCGCCGCCTCAGCGATGGCCTCCAGCGCCTTGCGGGCCTTCTTGGCATC
>JAFNFZ010000007.1 GCA_017885485.1 Chloroflexota bacterium | reverse complement strand
AGCATCTTCTTGGCCAGCCCGTAAGGGGCGTTGGTCTCCTCGGGATAACCATTCCACAGGTCGTCCTCCCTGAATGGGACAGGGGCGAACTTGGGATAGGCGCAGATGGTGCCAAGGGCCACGAATTTCTCCACTGCGCAGAGCCGCCCTTGCTCTATCATCTGGGCGCCCATCATCAGGTTCTCATAGAAGAATCTACCCGGGTTGCGGCTATTGGCGCCGATGCCGCCCACCCTGCCGGCCAGGTGGATGACGACGTCGGGTCTAGCATCGCTGTAAAGCCTCTTGACCGCGTCCATCTCCACCAGGTCGTAGTCTTGGCTCCGTGGTACGAAGATGTGGCGGCACCCCGCTCCCCTCAATCTACTGACCAGATGAGTGCCCAGAAAGCCGGCCCCGCCGGTGACCACGATCTTCTTGGTGGCAAGCTGGCTCATGCCTCCGTTCCCTTCGCCGGATTCATCAGAGCCCTGTCGAGGCAGTTCATGCCGCATTTCTGAAGGATCGCCTTGCCTTCGCCGGGAGATTTCAGCCCCAGTGCCTCCATATCGGCATCGACCATAATCCTGACCAGCGCCCTGAAGGCTATCTTGGGTTGCCAGGCGAGCTTCCGCTTCGCCTTGGCTGCATCGGCTATCAGCGATTCGACTTCCAGGGGTCGAAAGTAGCGGGGATCGGTCTTCGCATGCTCGTGCCAGTCAAGGCCGGCATAGGCAAAGGCTTCAGCCAGGAATTCCTGCACTGAATGAGTCTCACCCGTTCCGATGACATAGTCATCGGCACGCTCTTGCTGCAGGATAAGCCACATGGCCTCCACGTACTCGGGTGCATAGCCCCAGTCCCGTTTCGATTCAAGGTTGCCCAGATACACATGCTTCTGTGTTCCGGCCACAATATGGGCGATGGCCCGGGTGATCTTCCTGGTCACGAAGGTCTCACCGCGGCGGGGCGACTCATGATTGAAAAGGATGCCATTGGCTGCAAAGAGCCCGTACCCTTCTCGGTAGTTCTGTGCCATCCAGAAGGCATATACCTTGGCCACGGCATATGGGCTCCTCGGCTGAAACGGCGTCCCTTCGGTTTGAGGAGGAGGAGCTCCGCCGAACATCTCGCTGCTGGACGCCTGATAGAACCTGGCCTTGATGCCGCTTCGCTTTATGGCCTCCAGGAGGCGGGTGGTGCCCATAGCTACCACATCCCCGGTGTACTCCGGGATATCAAAGCTAACCCTCACATGGCTCTGGGCGCCCAGGTGATAGATTTCATCTGGCCTGATGCTGTAGATCAGGTTGGTCAATTGGCTGCCGTCGGAGAGGTCACCGTAATGAAGAAAGAACCTGGCTCCTGGCTCATGGGGATCAACGTAGATGTGGTCTATTCGGGAGGTGCTGAAGGTGCTCGATCTCCTGATAAGGCCGTGGACCTCGTAGCCCTTGGCAAGAAGAAACTCGGCCAGGTAGGAGCCATCTTGTCCGGTGATGCCGGTGATAAGGCCTCTCTTCATCTTCCCTCATTGAGTGGAAGCGTTGCAGGTTGCTGATGCTTCCAGCTTTCAGTTGCCACATTATACCACTCGAGATAAGCATCCACCTGGCTGTCCAGGCTGAAGCGCTGGCGGGCATGGTCTGCAGCGTTCTCCCCTAAGCGGCGGCGCATATTGGCGTCCCTGAGCAACTGGGCAACCCGGGCCGCCATTGCTTCCGAATCACCGGGTGGAACGAGGAAGCCAGTGACACCGTCGTCAATCTGCTCCGGGATGCCGCCGACGGCCGTGGCCACTACCGGGGTACCACAGGCCAGTGCTTCGAGCACAACGTTGGGGAAGGTATCGGCCCTTGAAGGGTGCAGGTACACGTCAGCTGCCTGATAATAGAGCCCTACCATCTCCGGGTTAGTCTCAAATGGCACGAAGCGTAACTGTGCATGAGCAAGCTGGCGAGGCTCACCATCTTCTCCGAGGCACACTAGAACCAGAGGCAAATCAAGGTTCTCCAGACGGGAAAGTCGCCTCAAAGTCTCCTCCAGGAGTTCGTAATCGCGCCACGGGTTCTGCCGCACCCCATGGCTGGCAAAAAGCATGATGGATGCCTCTGAAGGCAATCCTACACTACGGCGAGCATTTTGCTGATCGCCCTGGTGAAAGAGGTCGCAGTCCACCCCATTAGGGATGACGCGGCTTCCTGCGGCCCCCAGCATCACAATAGACTCCTCAACTTTTCGCATCAACCAGCGGCTAGGAGTCGAGACATAGAGATGGCTCTTGAGCATAATGTCGCGCTTGCGTTGCCAGTTGGATGCAGTCATGTCCCGCCGGATTGCAGGGTAGATCGTCAGGTCGGGGCAGTCTCCGCAACCATCTTTCCATCGCTCACAATCAAATGAATGAGCGCAATGCCCACTGAGGAGCCAGGCATCATGAAGGGTCATCACCACAGGCGCCTGTTGGCTCAGCCAGGGAAGAGCCCTAAGGTCGAAGTAGGCACCGTGAAGGTTATGGCAGTGAATGATATCGGGTTTCTCAGGGGTGAGGTCAAGTATCCGCCATATACCCGGGAAATGGAAGTCCTCCAATCCTCGATAGATATCCAGATAGCGCATGGGGTCGGCTGCTCCTATCAGTAGCTTCCGCAGCAGCGACGTGCCAGGGACATGCCTCTCAAGAGTCTGGAGGCCACGGCTCGTGCGGAGCAGAGCGCGTGCGCAAGAGGGGTGGGCCTGTTCGTTGGGGATTTCAAAGACGTCAGGGTCAGTGGTCTCTTTACGGCCCACGGCCATCCATGAACGCAAGCCGCGCTCTTTGTACATCTGGTGCAGGTTCCAGGCGATGCGGGCAGCCCCGCCCGTCATCTGCACGGTGCTAACCTGCAAAATTCGCAGCGGTTCCTCGTTCACTTGAACCATGTTCTTAGCTTGCTGGCAAAGTCATCACCATCCCAATCACGGACCAACATACGTGGCAGTTGATGGAGATCGGTCTTGCGGTGGGCGACCCCTGCGAAATTAGAGCATGCGCAAGCGAATCCCGCCTCCAGAACCAAGGCAACTGTCTCTGCTGTATAGTCCAATGGAGGGCCATACGGGTATGAGAAACTGGTTATGGGATGTCCAAGGATGTTTTCCAGTGTACTCTTGCTCTGTTGGATTTCGTCACGCTGTTGGGCGGGGAGTAATGTAGCAAGCACAGGATGTGTCACTGTGTGCGCACCTACCTCTACAAGACCTCCTTGTGTCAGGCGGAGCAATTCATTGGCCGAGAGCGTGCGGTGAGTGGGACGTATGACAGGCTTCAGACTACCTTGGGCTATCAAATTATCAAGAGCCTCGTTTTGTGCCTCCTTGCGTAAAGGACGGAGCAGTTGATGGAGGGAACGATACAGACTGTGGCGGGGGCTGGGATCATTGCTGGCAAGGACATTCCATGAGTGATAGCGCTCATAGTCACCCTGAGTATAGTGAGATGTTTCTCCTAAGTGCCACCGGTACGTTTTGCCGTCAATGCTTAGTTGAAGGGTCTCCGGCAAACTCCCGGGTTGTAGAAGTATGTCCAGCTCATCCCACCATTGTTCACGCTCCGCCGTGATTTGCCCCGTAGTCACGAATACGGTTGCCGGGATACCAAAACGCTCCAATAGAGGCTTGGCATCATAGAGATTGTCGGCATAGCCATCATCAAATGTCAAGACAACTGCTCGCCGGGGCGATTTCCCTATTCTCAGAGTCTCTGCCAACCCGCGCAGGCTCAGCACCTGATATTGCTGTTGAAGGTGGTTCAGGTGCTCCTCGAAGTGCGGTGGAGTCACGCAAAGCAGCTGCGGATCTGACATTGCTTCAAACACCCGATGGTAGAGCAAAATGACAGTCCCTGATCTAAAGGGGGCACTGATAGATCGCACCATGTGGCGGACGCTTCCCAGACCGTGTAGGTTCATGCTATTGTATCTTGCTGAGCCGGTTTCACTGCGCGCACGGTGATGAGCACCTGGTAATCAGGGTCGTGATACTTCAACTCCTTTGGCTTCAGTTCCTGTGCTGCCAGGCCGTGCAGGAATGCGCAGGCGACCAGTACATTGCCATGGGTCTCCGTAGCTACGTTGTCCGGGCCGAAGACGTCGCCAAATAGCCGCCTTACTGACGCATCGCTGAAGCGCCAGTAATCACCCCAGCGATCCATATCGTACCGGCTGATCTGGCTGATGCCTGGGAGTGTGGCCAGCAAGACACCACCAGGTTTGAGGGTACGACAGCTATTCGCTATCGCTGCCTTTACATCATAAAGGACATGGAAAGTCTGGGTCAGGATCATGCAATCGAAGGTATTCTCAGGGATACCTTGGCCTGTTGCCAGATCGCCCACTATCGTGGCCTGCAGATTCCCTGCTAGAGCATGAAGCACGTCAGACTGGGTTACCTTTGCCCCACCAAACTTCATGGTGTAGGCTGGATCGCCGATCTCCAGTACCCGTCCACGGATGTCTTGGCTGTATGTCTGAAGAAAGGCTTCGATGTAGTACCGGTCCACAGGCTGCCCGCGGTCGAAGCCAAATAGTCTGCTGACTGGCTTGACCCGCCGCAGGCTGCCAAAGCACACCAAGCCCACCGGCGGCCGGCACCTCAGGCGTTGCTGCTGAAGGCCCAGCCAGTGGCGCACGCCATCTGGCAGCACTACTTTGGCTACGCTCCTAATCCATCCGCTTCGCATAAATAAGAAGGTAGTAAGAACTCTCAGGTGTTAGCTTGAACGGGGGGCATACTCCAGCATTTGTTTGCGCATCAAAGTCATTGACGAGATATTCAAAGCCGTGGCGGTGAAGCAATTCCAGAATGCTATGCAGCGTTCTCGGCAAACCTGGCTGGTGGTGGTATTCGATGACCATCTCTCTCACCTGCCGTAGCCGATCCTCACTGTCAGCTAGCACATCCCACTCTGCTCCTTCAATGTTCATCTTCAAAAAGTCAACCGGCTCAGTCAGATAATCTCGCAACCGCACGCAAGGCACTTTATACTCAGTCCATCCTTCGGGGGCGATGCGTAGTCCATGCTCTGCCAGGCAACTGCCGTACTTGCCATCGGAGTAGAAAGCTAGCTGGCCTTCCCGACCTGTCACTGCCGACTGAATCAGCCGCACATTGCCGAGGTGGTTGCACGCGATGTTTTCCTGGAGGTACGGAAAGATCGCTGGGTCAGGCTCGAAGCCGATGACGCGAGACTGTGGGTAGATGTGCTTGAAGTAGAGAATCGACATCCCGATATTGCTGCCGCAGTCCAGGATGAAGGGGCTTGGCCGCTCTGCCTGAAAGTGATAGATACGTTTGACGAAAATGTCCTTGTAGAGGGTGTAGTAGTTTGGTCCGTCATTGATGTGGACAGTGTAGTTGAAGCACCGCAGTGAGGATCCAGGTTTCAGTGAGCGAGCTTTCCTGCGCATGCGAGCAAGGAGCAACTGGTCTTTCCATTCGCCGATGTTGACCATGGCACGGAAAAGGTGCCCTCGCACATGTGTGAGCATTCCCACTCGATTGATCGCTCTTGGCATTACACCACAAAGCATATCATGATATCAAGCGGGATGATCAACAAGTGTAGCAAACTGTTGCCTCCAAGCAGCGATAGCGTGTTGATCTAGAATCACCTGGGTTGCCCAAGAGCTCTTTATTCTACTATCTAGCTCCGTGGCCGACTTTTCTCTTGGGACAGTGGGCAGATTAAAGTCCCTATTCATTTCAGTAGCTCTGTTATCAACGGCAATGATGATCGTCCTGCGCCTGTGCTGTAGGGCTCGAATCCCTGCATGAAGTCTGGTGCCGACATAGTCGACATCTTCTTTGTGGAGGAGATCATCGAGGGCTTCAACGGAGGGGTCAACGAAGATGACTTGACTGTCACAGAGTCTCTTTGCATAGTCATAATCACCATGCATCTGTGGCCAGAAATAGATACTCGCATAGTTTCTCTTTACAATCTCAAAAAGCAGCCTATCATCTTTCGGATTCTGGCGGTATTCTGTGAATGTCAACAAGGCTGCTTGAGCATTAGTCCGTGGTATTGCTTCACAATGAGCCTTGGTCAATGGCCAGAGCGTAGGACATCCGGTATTTAGCACTTTGAACCCAAGGGCCTTCAACCTCGCGGCCGTGTAGGCATCGCGAACGGAGTGAGAATGTTCTTTGTTTAGAATGCGTTTCAAAACAAAACGCGTGGATGGCCTCGGAGCATAGCTCTGGTATTGCCACCAGCCGACTCCGAACAAGATCACATTTCTCATCCAGAATGCATCCGTAATACCTAGCGGCCATCCGGTTGACTTGTTCATATCGGCACTTAGCACATTCGTACCGCCCAGAAACACGTAGTCTCCTTGTCTAACTAGCCCGCGCCCTGCCCGTATATGCTCTAGAAGGGGCACTTGATAAAAGAAGTCGTGGGGAAACAGTCGTCTCAACTCAGCATATACAGCGTCCATGATGATCTTGTTCCCCAGATTGGTATCGTTGACCCAAGTGTCGAGGACAACGATCTTCCTCATCTTGGTCATTTCTCGAATCTCAGCTGCTTTCGGTAAGGCTCACACTTACTTGTGGGACTTCCTCAATCTGCTAGTCGACTCGTGGACAGACAACCCCAGCAGTGAGCTGTGAGGCTATCCTTATTCTGGTCAAGGCAAAAAAGACCAGCCAACGTCCGAGCCAGTTCTTGTGATCCTCTGAATGCTCGTTCGGGAATCGAGAGATCATGATTGTAGAGCTTGCCAACGGTTAAGCTCTGCATCAAACGTATCCCACCAAAACGCAACGGCTGCCTACCTGCTCCTTGACCTCCACGCCTTTGAAGCCTGCGTCTTCCATCATTGCCTTGAGGCTTCGAACACCAAAACACCACCAATTGGCACCATCATCTTGGTTGCCCCAATACTCAACCATGGGCTTCGGAAACAACCGGTCAACAATTCTATCTTCCAACCATAAAGGAAACTTAGGCATCAACTTCCTTGGCTTGCACATGCTTTCCACGATGATCTGCTTCCGTGTGATCTTGCGACATATTTGTAGCGCTAAGATGGGGTCGCGCAAATGATATAGTAGCCCGCAGCACAACACCAAATCGAAGGAGCCATCAAGAACCTGAGGCAATTCGTACACCGTTGCATAAACGATTTCAACCTTTGAACTAAGCCACTGCTTCATGAGGAACGCGCCTCTGGAAGTAAATCCGTCCTCAAACCAATATGGTTGTCCAGCTTGAATCTGGCGTTGCCGTCGTGCTTCAAGAGTCCCGCGTCCAGCTAGCGCAAAGTCACTGTCTGCTACATTTCTAACGTTTGTCATGACAACGCGTGGGGCACCCCTGTTTTCACACTCAAAGCTCAGGGCACCATCCCAACCAGCTATGTCAAGGACAGACCATCCTGCCAGAGACTCTGGAATATGATAGAAATTGAACCCGTGTGTCCATAATCCGGTCTCTGGAATTGCCTGTGATGACTCAGCCCAACCGACAATCCGCTCGCCGTTACCCATATCAAAGCTGTGATACCAAAACGGATAATTCCTTATTGCAGCTAGTAGATCGTTGTTCTTGATGTCAGACATTGCACCCGTGCCCTCCTTTTGGATCGAATGTGCAGTATTAATGAGACGGAGTTAGTCAATCTAGTTAATCCAGAGAGTTGCGAAACCAACGCAGTTCTGGGCAGATCACACCCATCCCTGCTTCTCTCCCATCTACGGAATCAGTCCCACAGACATCAAATGCCAAGCAATCGTGGGCATAGTGATATCCGTGGACTCTCAACAGATAAGCAGACAGGTCCAGAGAATAGCGTCCTGGCGACAGCAAATGCCCAGGAATCTCCACCCAAGCACTGTGGGTTCCGGGGTCAGTTACCCCAGAACTACCCCATGCGTCTTCTGAAAAGATGACGGCTATCCCTTGCCCATTCTTTAAGCGGACACCGACCCGAAGACTGCGAATCGGCTTCCTGACCACGTATTCGAGTCCGACGAAAAAGGGCAGGCGGAAGTCCACCTCGGCAGAGATCTGATGATTGCTGTCGAGTACAAAGGCCTTGGTGATAGTCACATCATCAGGCTTCAAAGGTGGGGGCACGGCAGCGTCCCCCTGTTTGTCCGAGCCTGGTCGGAGGTACTGTGTCACGACCCATTCGGAATTCCCCCGCATCATTGACTGCCCTCTATCCAGCCACAGTGCACTGGGACACAGATTCAGGATAGCTCCTATGTTATGGCTCACAAACAACACCGTGCGCCCTTCTTTGGTGACATCGTCCATCTTGCCCAGGCACTTCTTTTGAAACTCAGCATCACCTACTGCAAGTACCTCGTCCACTATCAATACCTCTGGCTCTAGATGTGCAGCCACAGCAAAGGCCAGGCGCACATACATGCCACTGGAGTAGCGTTTTACAGGGGTATCGAGGAATTTCTCGATTTCGGCAAAGGCCACGATCTCATCAAACTTGCGGTCGACCTCAGCCTTCTTCATCCCGAGAACAGCTCCATTGAGATGAATATTCTCCCTGCCAGTGAGCTCGGGGTGGAAACCTGTGC
>JAFNFZ010000006.1 GCA_017885485.1 Chloroflexota bacterium | reverse complement strand
ACAATACTGAACCAGCCAGAGCTCTCACCAAGGGTCCAAGAGGCCATCCTTTCCAAGGCGCGAGGGAATCCTCTCTTTCTGGAACAGGTGTCAGCTTCTATTCGCCATTCCGGAGCGCTGGACCGACTCCTGAACGCCCCAGCTTTCAAGGTGACCCAGGAGATGGCCTCCATTGACATCCCTGATCAGATACATACCCTGATCATGTCCAGAATAGACACGCTGGGCAACGATGCGAAGGAAGCGTTGCGCGGCGCTGCCGTCATCGGTAATACATTCGATATGGCCACGTTGAAGCATGTGGTCGAGCGTGGGCAGAGGACGCGCCTGAGGCAACAAGTGCAGAGCCTGGTCCGGTTTGACCTAGCCGTCCGTGAAGAGGGCCTTGAGCCACCTACATATCGTTTCAAGCATGCTCTCATTCAAGAGGTTGCCTATGACAGCTTGTCCTTTGCTCGTCGCCGTGAACTGCATCACAGAGTGGGCGCCTACATCGAGGAGACGAGCGCAGAGCAACTCGAGGCTCAGTATGAAATACTGGCCCATCACTACAGCCGTAGCGCTGATCTGAGCAAAACTCGGCATTTCTGCACGAAGGCTGCTGAGAAAGCCCGTGCCGTGTTCAGCCACGAGGAGGCAATTGCCTACTACAACCACTGCCTGAGTACCATCAACAAGAAGGATGACTGCGCAAGCTTCCTGCGCAGCTATTTTCTGGAGTGCATTGGCGACTGCCATGGGTTGTCAGGGCACCATCAGGAAGGAGCGCAGTCTCTCTACAGTTCATTGCGGGAGTGGAACCGGGCCGCTCGTTGGTGTGGAGCTGTCCCGACGGTGCTTCCAGACCTGGACGTGAGGCTGATGCCTGATATGCGGGAGTCCGTGCTCTACCACAAACTGGCCGTCTGTCAGGAGAAGAGATCAGACCTCGACTCCTCTCTGAGATGGCTGGAGCGGGCGCGCAGAGCTCTGCCAGCCAGACGACCCCTGCAGGCTGCCAAGATACTAACCACCAAGAGCGTGGCCCTTTTTCGCAAGGGTCTGTATGAAGCGGCAATTCGCCAGGGCCGCAGCGCTCTTGTCCTGTGCCGGCGAAGCGGTGATCTGAGGCAACTGGCCTACCTACATAGTATGCTGGCCTCTTCCTACCTGGAGTCGGGCGACCTGAAGCGAGCCCTTAGATATGACAGATCGGCCCTCCGACTTTATGAGAAGTTGGGAGACCTCCTGGGACAGGCTCTGGCCAATGGCAACGTGGGCATTTCCTACCACGCCCTGGGCTATCTTGACCGGGCCCTCCATCACCATACAGCCACCCTCAAGGCCTCGGAGAGGATGGGAAACCCTACCGAAGCGGCTACCGCCCACAACAACATCGGGGATGTCCTTATCAACAGAGGACACTTCCAGGAAGCCACAGTGCATCTGGAGAAAGTGGTAGAGATGTATGACAGGCTAAACGAGCCGGTGGCAGTTGCTGGCATGGCTCTGGTCAACCTGTCGCGGGCATGTCAGCGCCAGCAGCATCACCAGATAGCGGAGGAGCATCTGCGCCGCGGTATCGGACTGCTGCGCAAGGCTGATGCTCAGTCACTGCTCATCGAAGCCTATCTGCAGCAGGCTGAACTCCAACTGGAGACCGGTGACACCGACGCCGCAGTGCGAGCAGGCAAGCGCGCACTGCGCCAGAGCAGGGGGATGGGCGCCAAGGTCCTTGAAGCTTGGGCGCTGCGCGTAATGGGGTGCATTGCCCTGGCACGAGGGCAGGACAAGCAGGCCGAGGTCAATTTTCAAGAAAGCGCTGCCTTGGCCAAGCGTATCAACGCCACCTACCAGAGAGGGCTGGCGCTTCTTGCCTTGGCCGAATTGTATGGAAGGGGTCGTTTAGATCGAAGGTCGTACCGACAATGCCAGCCGCTTCTCGGACGTTCCATTGCCATTTTCCGCAAGATGGGAGCAGAGGCGGACCTATCCCGAGCTATGCAATTGCAGATGGACCTGAAGCTTTGACGGGGAAACCGAGCCAGTGGTCTCGCCAGCCGCCCTGGGGAATCAGTCAATCCGATCGCTACACCGGCTTCAGATCAAGCGCTTGAGACTTGCTGTTAAGACTCGCTATTGAGATTCGCTGCCTTGACTAATCAACTCGTTTGTGATAGCGTTGCTGTCGGATTGTAGCATTCACGAAAGCCCGGACGCTCATAGATGGAGCCCGGGAAGAATGCCCTACAGAGACTGACGGTGTAGGCCCCTGGCTATCTGAGGGGGCCAGGGGATAATGGGGGGTCACCGTGGGCAATATTCCTCTTTGTCTGGTCAGGTTCTTCTCTCACCAAGACGATCACCCTCTCGTTAGGCTGCCATCGGGGCTGTCGCTTTGCTGGAGCAGCACAGCCTCGGACTTGTGATTTCATTGTCCGTTTTCATGGTGGTGCGTTGCGCACTGCGAAAGCATTGTTGACCATGGAGGGTGCATCTTCAGGAAAGGGAGGTCGGCCATGTCAGCGAAGAAGAATTATGCTCTGGTGAGCCTGGTAGCGTTATTGTTGCTCCTGGGGAGCTTCGTTCCTCGGGGTGATATCTTAATGGCGCAGACCACCGCCGGTGGTCTGCTTAACCCTGGATTTGAGGAAGGGCAGAAATACTGGACTATTGGCAGTGCCCCCGACCGCGTGGTCGTGGTTGGGGCAGAAGGCGCCAGCCAGTTTCGCGTTTATGGCCCCCCGAGGGACATCACAGTCCAGCCCTGGCAGGGTGATAAGATGCTCGGCCTCGGGACCCCCAAGCTTCTCGACCAGAGCCAAAACAAGGGAGAGAATGGTGTGGCGCAGACCTTCACATCTGCCAGCGACACACTGTACTTCGCCTTCCGGCTCTTCTCCTGGGAATATCGGGGCAGTGACGTGTTCAGTTTCGATCTCAAAGCAAGGCGTGCTGGCAAGAACACCGGGTGGCAGGACTCCGTTGGGAGTGTCACAGACCCGAACGGCGGCGACCTGATAATCACCATGCCGGGCGGCAAGACTCTCAACCTTTCCGCGCAACCCCGCAGGTGGACTATCGATGTCGGCAATCAGGGGGATTTCCTGGATACCAACTGGGTCGTGGTGAAGATCTCCGGTGTTCCTGTTGGGCAGGAGTTGAGGCTCACCTACTCGGCCGGTGGAACCAACAATTCATCTCATGCTACCTGGGCCTACTTCGACGGTGGCAACATGCCGCCGGTGGCCAAGTTCGAGTCTACCCCCCGACAGCCTTTGGAGGGCGATATCATCTCATTCATTGACCGCTCGTATGATCCCGATAGTGATTACGGCGACCGCATCGTATCTTGGCGGTGGGACATCGCCTGGGAGACTGAAGAGGGGACTGTGCACGCCACCTCCGATCTGCAGAACCCGTACTTCATCCCCCCTGATGACAATGGGGCCTACAATGCTGAGCTTGCAGTCACCGATGCCTATGGCCTTACGGATACGGTGAGAACGGGCCAGATACCCAGCGATGGCGGCCTTTTGGAGCCAGGGGATGGCAATCCTGTGCCTGAAATCGTTGTGGCGGACGCCCCTCCCAAGGTGAAGGCCCTTGACGCCGAGGCCCTGCCTGGGCAGACGGTAGCCCTGGTTGGTCGCTTCCTGGACCCGGGATGGCTGGACAGCCACCAGGCCAGCTGGTCCATCATGCCACTGGCTCCCGACATACCGGGGACGCAGCACGAAGACAGATCCTCCTACCTGGGCACTGGCTTGGTCACTGGCACGTTCACCGTTCCACCGGAAGCCAAACCGGGTGATATCTTTGAGGGAACGCTGATTGTCAGCGACGACGGCGGGCAGGAGTCGGATGTTTTTGCAGTAAGAGTGGTCGCTGACGCTCCCGGCGGCCTTGAGCCCAACGATAGTCTGACCACGGCTGTGACGCTGGCAAGCGGCGCCATCTATCAGTCCTTCATACAACCACCGGACGCGCAGGATGGCAGAGACATCGACATCTTTGAGGTGGTCTTGCCTGATGGCCAGCCGCTGGCGGCGGGTTCGGAGATCCTGGTTGGCCTGAAAGACCTGCCGGCTGACTATGACCTGGTGGTGCTCAGGGTTCTGCCTTCTGATGTCGGTCCGGGCTCCCCAGAGGAGGCCGGTTCTGTTCGCCATAGTCCTGNNTCTGTTCGCCATAGTCCTGTGGGCATGGCAGCCTTCGAGGGAGCCGGTTCTGTTCGCCATAGTCCGTGGGATATGGGAGCCCTTCAGGGAGCCGGTTCTGTTCGCCACAGCCCCGTCGAGTACAGTGCCTACGGCTCGTTTCAATTTGACCGGTACCCGTTGTCTGAGCTGGGCTTCACCGGCTTGGACGAAGCCAGACTTGGCGGCACTGACATCTCCCTGTCAGAGCTCGGTCTGAGCGCCATGTACGAGACCGGTGTTGCGGTAGCCAGCTTCTCTGCTAACCCCGACCTGGCCAACGAAACCGTCCTCGTTCGTTCCGAGTTCGAAGGAACGCGGTTCTTCGCTGTTGTTCTGGGATCGAATGGTGCCGCCAGCACCAGACCGTATCAGTTGCAGATAGAGACATCTCAGCCGCCGGATCTGGCGGAGTGGCTGGAGCAGAACGGATTCACCTATGAGGCACCCGTGGACAATTGGACCGATTCATCATACCCGGGCGGCCAACCGGCCGTCATCTACGGCGGGGGCTCTTCGCCCTCGACCCTGTTTGTGACCCAGAGAGAGCGCATCCAGGGCCTCTATGGAGCCGACCAGTGGGAAGCCCTGTCCAGCAGTCTCACCGTCCTGGCGGACAATGCCAACATCGGCGGCCGGATCATATCCGTGCCTATCGGCAGCTATGAGGAGCCTGACCACAACTCGGACAACGTTGCCGCCACCAACAAGGTAGCCGAGGCAATCCGCACCATCATTCAGGCCCAACTGGCCTCGACGCCCAGCCTCCAGTACGTTGTCCTGGTGGGTAGCGACGATATCATCCCCTACTACCGGGTGCCAGACCAGACCGTGATCGGCAATGAGCGCAACTACCTCTTGAGTTCCTACCTCGCGCCCGGCAGCCCGCTGTTCTGGAGCATCCTGCAGGGCTGGATTCTTACCGATGATTACTATGTCGATGCTGAGCCGATATCCTGGAACGGACGCTTTCTCTATCTGCCTGATCTTCCCATTGGCCGACTGGTGGAGACTCCCGAAGAGATCATGGCCAGTGCACAGGCCTTCATGGATAGCGGGGGCGCGCTTGACACCGCCACCGCCCTGGTCACCGGCAGCGATTTCTTCAAGGACGGTGCCCAGAAGGTGGCTGATCTCCTGCCCAACAGCACCGCCCTCATCGGGGATGACTGGACCAGCGATGACCTGCGCTCGAGCTTCCTGGGAGGTGGGTATGACCTGAACAACATCAACGCCCACTTTACCCACTACGCTGGCGTCTCTGCTCTTGGCTTTGCCACGGGCGAACTAAGCGATGTCCTCAGCAGCGAGGAAGTGGCCGCTGCCAGCGCTGAAGGCGAACCTGCCTTGTCAGGGGGCCTGGTGTTCTCAATAGGGTGCCATGCCGGGTTGAGTGTTACGGATGCCTACTCCGGGGGTGCCGACCGGGGTTTGGGCGTCAATCCTGCGCTGGACTTCCCTCAGGCCCTGGCCCGCCAGCATGCCATCCTTGCCGCCAGCACAGGCTACGGATACGGCGACGACGAGGTCATAGCCGGCACGGAGCAACTCATGGGCATCTTTGCACAAGGCCTGGTACAAGACAATGACACCGCAGGCCAGTCACTGTTGCTGGCCAAAGAGCGCTATCTCAGTAGCCTCTTGGTGACCACGGTCTACGATGAGAAGTCCTCCATCGGGTTCACGCTGTATGGCCTGCCGCAGTACCATGTCTATTCGGGGCCTTCCGCTCCTCAGCCCGCGCCCGTCTACAGTGCGTCTGTTCTTTCTGTGGAGACAACGACGGCCAGCAGTGAGGCCAGCCTGCTTGCCGGGACGTCTCAGATGACCCTCAGTTTGACCATCATGGATGGAACGGTCACCACCACTGAGGCCTTCATTCTGGAGCAGGTGGACACCGGAAGCGGCAGCTACTTCACGGCGCGTCCAGCGAACTCAGACAATGTCGACTACCAGGCCACTGATTCTCGGGCTGTCCAGCCCCGCGTTGTACTGCCTCTTGCCGGTTCCGGTAACGTGTCCGGCGTGGTAGTGAGGAGCGCCGCCTTCAACGACATAAGCCCGTTTGATCCGGTCATCGCCCGCTTCGTGACTGGGTGGGAGACAGGCCAACAAGAGATCCAGCTAGGTCTGCCTCAATGGTGGCCGTCGATCATGGCTGTCGTCAACAGCCATGAGGTGGAGGGGCAGCTGGCACAGACTCTGGTCATCACTCCTGGCCAATTCCGTGCTGTTGCCTCCAACCCCAAGGTGATCGGTGTTGAACGCCTCTACACGGAGCTCACCATTGAATTGCTGCGCCCTGCACCTGAGACCCTGGGAGATCAGCAGGCACCCACCGTAGAGAGTGTGAGTCTGAGCATTGATGAGGTCACCGACAATATGACAGTTGCTGTCATGGCCACCGATTACGTCAGCGGCATTGCTAGCGACAACATCAGCGGCATTGCCCGCATTGACATTCTCGTCATGCATGAGGATGGGGCGACAACCTCGTATACACAGCCGCAATCTGCCCCGTACCCTCTGGCGGGCATGTTCACTATCCCGGTCCCTGATCTCGAGTCTAATGATGGACTCCTGGTTCAAGTCATCGATGGTGCCGGCAACGTAGCCTACTATACCGGGAAGGGGGCTGCCACCATCGCTTCAGCGTTCGCATGGGTCCCGATGGCCAGCGGCACTGATTCTGCCCTCCATGATGTCTGGGCGAGTAGCTCCTCGGACGTTCTTGCCGTTGGTGAGAACGGCGACGCCCTGCACTATGATGGAGGGTCATGGTCCGCCATGAACAGCGGCACCACGGAACACCTCTTTGGCACATGGGGCGTTTCCCCTTCCGATGTTTTTGCTGTGGGCAGCAACGGCACCATTCTCCACTGGAACGGCAGCGGGGACAACTGGACCGCTATGACCAGCCCCACGACGGAACACCTTTACGACGTCTGGGGCAGTGCCTCTGACAACGTCTTCGCCGTTGGTGATCAGGGCACAATACTACACTACAACGGCAGCACCTGGAGTCCCATGACTAGCGGGACGCCTCAGATTCTTGCTGGTGTCTGGGGGGCCTCCTCAAGCGATGTCTTTGCCGTGGGAGGCAACGGCACCATACTGCACTACGATGGCAGCACCTGGAGTTCGATGACCAGCGGTACCTCAGAAGCCTTCCATGACGCGTGGGGAACCGCGGGGAACAGTGTCTTCGCCGTTGGAGAGAATGGCACCATACTGCACTACAATGGCAGCTCCTGGAGTCCCATGACCAGCGGCACCACAGTACCGCTCTATGGCATCTGGGGAGTGTCCGCTCCTGATGTCTATGCCGTGGGCTACAATGGGACCATACTGCATTATGACGGGAGCGCTTGGGCGCCCACGGATTCCGGCAGTCTGGCCGCCTTCCTTGACGTCTCCGGCACTTCGTCTGACGTTTTCGCTGTGGGCGACAGTGGGTCCATATGGCACCACGCGATCCAGCCATATGCCACCGCCTGGGTGGCCACCTACGACGGCCCGGCAAGCGGCACGGATGTGGCTTGGGCAACGGCGGTGGATGAATCGGGGAATGTCTACGTCGCTGGATGGAGCGGCATTGGAACAGGGGAGGACTACCTGACTATCAAATACGATAGCACTGGGGAAGAACAGTGGACCCGCCGTTATGACAGCGGGGAAGGCTACGGGGACAGGGCTTATGCCATAGCCGTAGATGGTTCAGGGAATGTCTATGTCACCGGGTACAGCGAGACCAGCGCAACGGCGGCAGACTATTTGACCATCAAATACGATAGCGCCGGGACTGAAGCCTGGACCGCTCCCGCCCGTTATGACGGCCCTGGAAGTGACTCCGACGGAGCCTACGGGATCGCGCTGTATGAAGACGGATACGGGGACGTCTACGTCTACGTCACCGGCGCAAGCGTGGGTGTGGGCACCGAGGGTGACTACGCCACTTTGAAGTATGACAGCTCTGGGAACCAGCTCTGGGCGACCCGCTATGATGGGCCGGCACACGGTTGGGATGCTCCAGGTCTTGTGGGGGCGTACGTCGGGGTGCTCCCCTGCCAGCCTATAGCGGTGGATGATCTGGGGAACGTCTATGTCACCGGCCAGAGCCAGAGCAGCGTTGCCTCCATTGATTTCGACTATGCCACCATGAAGTACGACAGCCTTGGGAACCAGCTCTGGGTGCGCCGCCACAATGGCCCCGCTAATGGCTGGGACGTGGCCACAGCTATTGCCGTTGACGATTCAGGGAATGCCTACGTCACTGGCTTCACCGAGGACAGCGTTTCAGATGCGTACTTCTTGGACGTCTGGGGCAGTTCAGCCTCGGATGTCTTCGCCGTTGGCAACGACTCCGGCTTCATGAGCGGCTATGGCGTCGTCGTCCACTACGATGGCAGCCGATGGAGCTACACGTACAGCGATGCCACAGCGTATTTCAGTGGCATCTGGGGCAGCTCTTCTGACAACGTCGTCTATGCCGTTGGCGGCGGCGGCACCATTCTGCAGTACAAGGATGATGCCTGGAGTTCCATGT
>JAFNFZ010000005.1:3560-4944 GCA_017885485.1 Chloroflexota bacterium | reverse complement strand
TACCAGGTCTGCTCACTGCCTTTGGCAGAGAGGACCCCAACATGCGCTGCGGTGCTGCCAGAGCCCTGGGCATAATCCGCGATCCAGCAGCTCTGGATCGTCTGCTGCAGGCTGCCAGGGACGAGGACTCAGGCGTCCGCCAGGCTGCCGTCGAGGCGCTGGGTATGATTCGTGATCCCCGGTCGGTTGGCACCCTCGGCGCTGCGCTGAAGGATGGGGCCTCGCCGGTCCGCTACGCTGCCGCCAAGGCGCTGGAGCGACTTGGTGATCCTCAGGCACTCCACGCACTGGTCACAGCCGTGAAGGACAAGAATTGGGGTGTTCACTGGGCCGCCCTCAAAGCTGTCGAGAAGATTCGCCATGCACAGGATAAGCCAGAACGGTGAACGCAAGTAGGGCGCCCGGACTGATATGGCAGCCCCGTACGACTTCAGGCTAATTCTGGTGCCGCACATCCCACGCCTACATCCCACGCCTAATCCCACGCCTATTGCGTATTTTGCGTGGATATGCTAGGCTTGGAAAACTGGCGTCGGTTTGGGTTATCAAAAGTCTGTTGACCTTCCTAAGTGTAGCCACGGGCTCTGGATGACCAACTCTAGCCAAATATGTTAAGAAAGGAGGTCATCCAGTGAGCTTTGTGGACAAATCCATTCAGTGCTCCGACTGCGGGTCTACTTTCACCTTCAGCGCCAGCGAGCAGGAACTGTTTGCCCAGAGAGGCTATACCAATGACCCCAAGCGCTGCCAATCGTGCCGCGCCACCAGGAAAGCCCAGGGCGACGGCTCGTCTAGCTACGGCGCACCCAGGCGACAGATGTTCCCCGTAGTGTGCGCTGCGTGCGGCAAGCAAACAGAAGTGCCCTTCGAGCCTCGAGGGGGCCGACCGGTCTACTGCAGGGACTGCTACACCAAGGCTAAGTAGAACACACCGCCAGATTGGCAACTGAAGGGAGAGGGCGGGAAGCCGTCCTCTCCTGTTCCGGAATGAAAGGAGCATCGATATGAAGATCTATGTCGGCAACCTGTCGTATGATGTCACTGAGGACGAAATACGTCAGGAGTTCATGGCTTTTGGGAAGGTTGACTCGGTCAGCCTCATAACAGACAGATACAGCGGAAGGCCCAAAGGATTTGCCTTTGTCGAAATGCCTTCGGTATCCGAAGGGCAGGCTGCCATCGCCGCTCTCAACGGGAAGACCATCAAGGATCGGGCCATTGCAGTCAATCCAGCGCGTCCCCGCACTGAGGATCGGGGCGGCTCATATGGTGGTGGCCGAAAAAGTGGCGGTTTCGGCGGCAGAGGAAGTCGCGGCGGCAGATTCTAGAACCTGAGTCTCTTCCTGGCTGCCGCCAGAAGTTCGTCTCTGAACTTGGGATGGGC
>JAFNFZ010000005.1:0-3542 GCA_017885485.1 Chloroflexota bacterium | reverse complement strand
CTGGGCAGGGTGTTGATGGCCCTGCCTCCCTCGGACCAGTAGGCGCCGATCACAAAATCGAGCTGCCCGCCCGTGCCGGAGCGCATATCATCGCCGTAGGACTCCGAGCAGATCGTCCCCACCAGGTCAACCTCGACGGCTCCGTTTATGGCCACCAGGTTCTTCTCCCTGGCCAGAAGAGGGATGGCATTGCAGTATGAAGCGGAATAGAACTCAACCATGGGATTGTTGCCCAGGAAATCGTACAGGTCCTGGTCGCCAAAGGCGAAGGCCATGACGATCTTCCCCGGATGGGTCTGCTTGTACCTGCAGTTGACCACATTCTTCTCCACAAGCAGGCGGGTGCCCATAGGTGCCATCTCGGTGTGAATGCCCAGATCCTTGAGACCGCTGTCGGCGATAAGCTTGGATATCTGCCCCGGCACCGCCCCGATCCCCACCTGAAGACAATCGCGATCCTTCAGCAGGCTGACCACGTTTGCGGCGATCTTCTTGTCGGTATCCGACGGGTCGGGCAGCGGCGGGCAGAAGAGGGG
Source organism: Chloroflexota bacterium (assembly GCA_017885485.1). Lineage (GTDB taxonomy): Bacteria > Chloroflexota > Dehalococcoidia > UBA2247 > RBG-13-53-26 > RBG-13-53-26. Next base: position 3,006 of record JAFNFZ010000005.1, on the reverse strand, counting down.
CTCATTCGTTTCCACGAACTTCTCGAAGCGGCTGATGTGGTAGTGGCTGTTGCCGTAGGTCCTGGGCATGTTCGGGTTGACCTCGCCGATGAACCAGTCCACCTGGTCAAACATTTCCGGCGTATAGAACAGGTCCAGGCCCAGGGACACATAACCGTGTTCGTCGGGGGGACTGACCTGAGTGATCATCCCCTGCCGCCGGGGTTGTATCTTCTGTCTTTCCCTGGCCACGCGGCCCACGCTGGAGCTCTGCACCGGAGCGTAGGTCGAAGTGCCGTCCATATGCTTGAACATGGTCAGCTTGGAATAGAATCCGCAGATCAGCGTAAACGCCTCCCGGCACTCCGGGCCAAAGATCTTGTACGGGTGGTATTCGAGCGCAGATACGTATTCGATGTCCCGCAGCTCATCCTTGCGGTCGGCGACAGCATCCATCATCGCGGTGGAAGGCTCGCCAAGGCCAAGGGGGGTGAAAAGCCGGTCGCCTGAATGAACAAGCTTGGCTGCCTCCGCATAGCTGCATAGCTTGGCCTTGTATTCCTCTTTCCAATTCATCTTCAGCCCCTCCTTCCTGAAATCACGGGCAACCAATCCCCTGCTGCCGTCATGAGGTACCCCCGTGGTCGTATATCATAACCCATCTCAGTCAGTCAACATCAAACGCTGAACCCCATCCTAGGCACTATCTGCAATGCGCACCAGGCCGCCTACGGTGCCGATGTACGCGGTCCCTCCTTCAGGGCTCAGGGTTATCGGCGCTCCCATGTCGAAGTACCACACGCCCTCACCAACCGGAACGCGGAACACCGTCTTCCCCGTCTCGAAGTCTATGGCCGTGAAGTAGTACTGATAGCTGTCGCCCGGGGTGTCCGCCGGCCAGACGTAGGTGTAGAGATAGACCAGGCCACTGCCCAGTGACAGCTTCGGCACCGTGCTGCACGAGTTCTCGGGGCTGGTCCAGACTTCCCTGCAGGTATAGCTGCCCTGGCCGTCCGGCACCAGATCAACGCGGGAGAGACCGCCCGCGCTCTCCCCACAGCAGCCACCCGACTGAAACAGACTGGTGCGGAGCAGCCCGTAGTTATTCTCAACGATGAGGGAGTATTCTAATCCGTCCGGCCCCTGACGGACCAACCCGGGCATGGCGTTCTCGGTGGTGCTCTGGCCCTCCTGGAACAGGGGGAGCCGGCCAACCACGCGGCCATCTGAGCGCCGCAGGAACATGACGTTCATCCAGGGCTCGGCATTATCGCAGATCGCCACCAGATCGCCAAACAAGTGGGGCGTTGTCCCAGACCCCTGGTGGATCATGCTCGGCTTGACTCGGGTTCCACGATCGTACCCGGTCCGCCAGTCTATCACGGGATTGCCCGTCCCGTCGGCATGGAAGCGATACAGGGCATGGTCGCTGACGATGTAGACTCCATCCTCCCCAATGCTGAAGGAGTTCTGGATTTCCTCGCCCGCCAGCTCAATAGTCCGCACCAGGCCGCTCTGCGGGTCTATCGTCCCTACCTTCCCGTAGCGGGTGGAGAACCACAGCCGGCCCTCCCAGTCAGGTGAGGCCATCTGGACGCGGTCTCCCAGAGGCGCTCTCTCCAGAGGGACAACGTAAGACTGGAGGCTGTACCTCCGCACCTGTTCAAATCGGCCCTTCTCCTCCGAGTACTTGATGATCTGGACGGCGTTGTCGCGGTCTGCAATGACCACACGGTCCTGACTGTCCAGCACGAAGTAGGCTCCACCCGACGTGTCGCTGAGGGGGTGGAGCGGATCGTCGGAGCGCTGGGGCGGCAGGGCATAAGAGGCCAGAGACTCCAGCGTGTTCGGATCGATGAGCATAATGTAGCTGCCTTCTGCCCGACGGTTGACAAAGGTGACGATTCGGCCCTGGGAGTCGAAGGCGATGGTAACAGGGAGGTTCCAGTCGGTCCCGTAGCTGGCGCGGGTGACCTCGGGGTCCAGCCCGAGTGGGCCGCTCACATCGTAGCTGTCTGACATGTACGCATCGCTGTGCATGTTGCTTCTGCCATTCGGTGCCAGGAACGGGTGCTGCGGATAGGTCAGATAGTCCAGCGGGTTCCGGTACACTTCCGGAAACTCCGGGTTGCGGTAGAACTGCATCGTGGCCGTGTCCGCTGGCCCGGTTGTCTCCTCCCCGCAACCCAGCGCACAGAGCAGAACCGATGCTGCCAGCAGAACGACCACCAGGCTCAGGCGTGGTATGTGCATCACTCTCATCGGCTGCCTCCTCGGACACTCCGCACTGCCAACGGTTCGCTGCAAGCCAGATGCACGAAGCTTCTGGAACTTGCAGACGGGTCAAGCCCCTTCTGCCTAGCGAATCACATAGTACCCGATATCTGCGGATAGCACAAAACGACTCACCGCGACATGACTCACCGTGGCATTTGACAGAATTGGACAATCTGTGATATTGTCCAAGGCGAATTGCCGACACACAAATCCTGAGCCACAATCGGGGTCAGAGCGGGGCAAAGGCAAGTCAATCCACAAGGGGGGCAATGGTCACAGGTCGGCCTTCTTCTCTATTCCGTGGGATCATACCGTTGCTTGCTGTTGCCAGCTTGCTGGCTTCTGCCCTCCTGGCAGGGCTGATCAGTCCTCAAGCTGTGATGGCTGAAGCTCCCGCTGTCGAGTGGATCCGCCAGTTCGGCACCGCTTCGGACGACTATGCCCCGGGGGTCTCCGTTGATTCCAGCGGAGTCTACGTTGCCTCGAGGGCAGGGGATGATGCTTTCATCTGCAAGTACGATGCCAACGGCAGCCAGGTGTGGACTCGCCAGACCAGCCACACCACTGACCTGGATGGCTACGCCTCTGCGGTCTCCACTTACTCCGGCGGTGTCTATGTAACTGGAGAGGCTTACGCTCTAGGCTCAGGAGATGGCCCTTTTGGCTTCGTCCGCAAATACGATATCGCCGGGAACAATGTATGGACTGATCCATTAATAGGCATTCACGACCTCACGATGTGTTCGTCAG
>JAFNFZ010000004.1 GCA_017885485.1 Chloroflexota bacterium | reverse complement strand
GAAATATCACCAGAAAAGGAGGACTAGCCCATGTCAGACGAACCCACCGCCACCATAGATCCTTCACAGTGTGAAGGACCCGAAGCAGCCCCCGACACCCAGGAGCCGGCATCCACTCCCACCCCCATTCCTGAAGTGCAGGAACACATCCTCAATGAGGTCATGGCCATTCAGCCATCCTTCCCTCGGAAGGACACCCCCATGCGCAACTGCCTGGAGGTGACCATCATCCGCCCTGGACTCAGCAAGGCCAACCTGGCAGGTATCCCCGTGACCTACACCGAGGAGGCCCTCAGGAACTCCGTGCCCCTCTGGGCCGGCGCCGCCTGTTTCTCCGNNCCCCGCCTATGAGGAGGGCCAGGGAGTCAGAGCCAAGCTCCGCGTCATCGACGAGCCCACCTACCACTTCCTGTGCCAGATGGTCACCGACACCGCCCAGGGACTTCCCGTGCCCGATTTGGGCCTCAGCGCCGACATCGTCATCACCGCCACCAAGGCGGACGACCGCGTGGACGTCACCGCCATCAACGAAGTCATATCAGCCGACCTGGTCTTCGCCCCCGCCGCCGGTGGGAGCTTCGACCGAATCCTGAACTCTGTCAGAGACAAGATTCCCACGCCACCCGTCCTTCCCCCGGAAGGACAACCGGAAGGATCGGAGAAGCGGATCAGGGATCTGCAGAGCTCCAACGACAAGCTCAGGCTTCAGTTGAAGAACCAGGCCGCCGACCTCCAGGAAGCCCTGAAGGAGTACCGCGTCAGCATCATCAACTCCCACCCCGAGATCCCCCAGGAGATGATCGCCGGCGCCACCGTTCAGGAGATCCACGCTTCCCTGGACAAGGCGACCAGACTGGTAGCCCAGGTGCAGAAGGCCATGGACGACAAAGGGTCCGAGCAGATACCTGCCGGAGCCCCGCCGAGACGAGGCCCGGATCTCACCACCATGACCTCCAGAGAGAAGATCGTGGAGGGCCTCAGACTCAGGCAGCCCTGAACACCAGCCCTGGTCATCCGCCGCAGGCGGATCCAGGCCCCATCCCGTGTCGTCCCGCACCTGATGCGGGACCCAGGGAGGGGAGGAACGAAAAGGAGGCACTAAACCATGGCCATGACACTCACCGAGGCAGCCAAACTCAGCACCGACGTCCTCAAGGTAGGCGTCATCGAGAACATCGTCAAGGACAGCCCCGTCCTACAGAAGTTGCCCTTCATCGACATCGTCGGCAACTCCCTGAAGTACAACCGCGAGAACGCCCTCCCCAGCGTCGCTTTCTACGCCGTGGGCGACACCTGGGCGGAGTCCACCCCGACGCTCACCCAGCTCACCGCCACCCTGTCCATCCTGGGCGGAGACGCGGACGTCGACGCCTTCCTCCAGGCCACCCGCTCTAACTACCAGGACCTCACCGCCGCCGTGCTGGAGCTGAAGGCCAAAGCCCTGAGGCACAAGTTCGAGGACACCTTTATCTACGGCGACACCACCGGTGACGCCAACGCCTTCGACGGTCTGAGGAAGAAGATCGGCACCGCCAGCGCCAACTCGCAGTGCGTCACTATGGGCGGCACCGGCGCCACCCTCACCCTGGAGAAGGTGGACGAGCTCATCGACTGCGTCAAGGGCACCAAGCCCGACCTGCTCCTCATGAGCCGCCGTTCCCGCCGCAAGATGGCCACCCTTATGCGAGCCCTGGGCAGCATGGACATCCGCCAGGATGAGTTTGGACGGTCCGTCGAGCATTTCAACGGCATCCCCATCGCCATCAACGACTGGATACTGGACACCCACACCCTCGTCTCAGGCTACGAGACGGCCACCACAGGCTCCACCTGCTCGGTCATCTATGCCCTCGCCTTCGGCGAGGACGCCATCTGCGGTCTCCAGTCCCCGCAGGGCGTCGTCATCGAGGAAGTGGGCAAGCTGCAGACGAAAGATGCCATGAGGCACCGCATCAAGTGGTACTGCTCCCTGGCCGACTTCGCCCTGGTCAAGAGAGCCGCCCTCATTGGAGTTCAGGACTAGACCCCCTGCCAGGGAGGGGTCCCCGCACCCCTCCCTGGCACCCTCCCATGTCATCCCGCACTTGATGCGGGATCCAGGGAGACCCCTTTCAGATGTCATCCCTGCGAAAGCAGGGAACCAGGGAGGGGAGGAATAGAAAGGAAAGGAGGCCCACAATAACGACCAGGAAGAACCGCCAGCCATCAACCATCCTTCAACAGAAGGATGACCTCATTCCCGCCGCCTTCGGCCACCACGCCGCCGACGGCTCGGTTGATGTTAAGGCTCTCACCAACGTCTCGCTCCAGTTCCGCATGCTCCGGCTGCAGCACGCCATGACGGCGGGCGACATCCTGGCTGCGGCTAATCACCTGGCCAGCCACTTCGATGATCTGGGCCTGACCGTGCCCCCCACCGTACAGGCTCTCAGGACAGCCCGAAACGGATCGCGCGGCACACTGCCCGCGCCCCTTCGCCCTTCTCGACGCAGTCCTTCAGGAGCCCGTAAGTGATCCTCTCTGACCTCATCGCCAGGATCAGACTTGACCTGAACGATCCTTCACAGGGTGAAGGACCATACACTTGGACGGACGACGAGCTCGCCCGCCACATTGACCACGCCGTCAGAGAGTACAGCCAGGCGCTTCCCAGGCAGGTGATCGTAGACGTAGCCACAGCCGAGGACAGCCGCGTCGTGGACATCAGCGAGATCACCGACGCCATCGTCATCTATGACATCGAGCACCCCATCGGTGAGACCCCGCAGCTCTACCACCGCTTCAACTGGTTCGCCTCTGTCCTCACCATGGACAGCGAAGCGGACGGCACCGACGCCCGCATCTACTACGGCGCCCTGCACTACATCACCGCCGAGGCCTCATCCATCCCGCAACAGCACGAAGACCTCATACCACTGGCAGCCACCGCCTACGCCATGCTCCAGAAGTCCTTCTACACCACCAACCGAGTCACCATTGGCGGAGCCACCACACCCGAGAGCTACGCCAGGCGGGCCAAAGAGCTCCTCACCACCTTCAACGCCGAGCTCCGCCGCCTCAGGCGCAAGCTCAGCACCGCCAGCCTTTACACTCCCGACGCCCAGGCCGTCGTCAGCACCCAGCAGGTCTATCTGCCATCCGGAGGAGAACCCGGATAGAAAGGAGACACACAATGAAACAGAAACTAGCCAGCCGCAAGCTCTGGGCCGCCATCATCACCGCTGTGGCCATGCTCGTCACCGCCGTCACCGGCATCGAGTTGGACCTCGAGCAGATCCTCGGCATCATCCTACCCATCACCGCGTACATCTTCGGCGAGGCTTGGGTAGATGCGCTAAGAGTCCCAAGAGCTGGCGAATGAGAACACTGTCCGCTTCACTTCTGGCAGCTCAGCAGGCAGCCACGGGCGTCCCCACCGTCAAGGTGGAGATCAAGCCCCGCCTTGGCGCTGTCCGGAAGCTGTTGTGGACCAGCCTGTACGAGGGCACGGAGATCCCCTACTACCACGCCGTCACACCCCCCGGCGACGGCAGCCTCATCCGTGCCCTCATAGTTGACCCTTCACAGGGTGAAGGGCCCCGCCAGCTCAAGATCAACCGCGTGGCCGACCCCAACGCCCCAGGGGCCGACCTCACCGACTGGACCTACGTCGCCGACACCTCGTATGCCGGCTGCGCCCTGGCCTCCTACGGCGCCAGCGTCATCCTCATCTGGACAGATACCGACCAGCGGACCATCCGGTACCGGACATCGAGTGACTACGGGGCCACCTGGTCATCCACTCAGACCTTGGCCGCCATGCCCAACGCCGTCTATCACATCACGGCGGCCATGAACGCCGCCGGCGATGTGCTGCTGATCTTCTTCGAGTGGGACACCGTTTACTACTACCTCAGAACCTTCAGTCCTTCACCCGGTGAAGGATGGGGCTCGAAGCAGACCATGCCAGATACCCCCTGGATCGTCTCGGGGATCTCCGCCAGCTACTACCCCGACAGATGGGCCGTGGCCATCACCGGAAGGAACACCACGAACCAGCGCTGCGTCTGGACTCGGGAGCTGAACGGCTCCGCCTGGTCCGACCTGGCTCTGGTGCTGATCTCCGACAACATCGCCCTGGACTACCGGGCGCCGTCACTGGCCTACGACGGGATCTCACACCGGTTGAGCTTCGTGGAGAGCTCATCGAGTGATGTCGAATACACAAGGGTCTATCTCACCTTTCACATCCCACAACCCGAAGGGGCAGATTTCCCTTCGCCGTACAGCTTCGCCGACAACCTGTGGAAGGAGCCGTACCCCTACTTTACCAACGGTGTTACGGATCTCTTCTACGGTCTGGCCCTCGGATGCAGCTCCGCTTATGTCTATCTCACCGACGGCAGGGCCGTCTATCAGGCTTCGCTTGATCCGACCGCCGTGGATCTCACCGCCCGGGTGCTGTCCCTGAAGCAGACCATCAACCCGCTAGGTGACGGGAACAGCTCCGCTGTCCTCACGGTAGACAACACCGACGGACAGCTCACCACTTTGATGCAAACTGATGCGGAGATCTCCGTGTCGCCCGGCTACGCCGGCGAGTACTCCGAACACCACCCCAGCGCCTGGGTCAGCGCCTACGAGCTGGTCAGTAGTCCCTCAGAGTCCCGAATAGTGATCTACGGCCAGGGGCCGGAGGCCCTGCTCGCGCGCCAGGTCTTTCGCCTCCAGACAATCTGGGTTCAGGGGGAGGCCTCCGTGCTCACCCTCATCGCCTGGGTTCTAGCCCGGGCAGGGCTCGCCCTGGCCGTGGACGCCAGCTCGGGGATCTCCAACGACTTCAAGCCCGCCTTCACCGTCCGTGCCGGCGACAACGCCCTGGCGGTGTTGAAACGCCTCTTAGGAATGACCACCGACGTTCTCTATCAGAGAGGCCCGTCCGTGGTCATGACCACCCCACCCCAGCCCTACCTCCCCGAGTTCACGCCGCAGATCCGCCGGCCCACCTCGGACGTCTGGAGCACCGGCTCATACCTTTACGTCCCGTCGTCACCGGCGAACAAATGGTCCAAGGTGGACGAAGAGGTGGCCGACGATGACACCACCTATGTTCGCATGACCAGCGGAGGCTACCAGTGGCTCTACCTGGGGATCCCCGGCTTCGCCGTGCCGGACGACGCCTGCGAAATCACGGTCACCGTCTACGTGCGGGCCAAGAAGACGGGTATGAACACGGGGAAGATCTACCCGGGCGTCTCCGATGGCATCTACCCCACCCTGGCCGTCGCCTGGGGCGAGGCGGTATCCGTCCCCAGCTCCCTGTGGAACACCTTTGTCTTCCCCCTACCGCAGAACGAGATCGGCCCCTACCAGGACTGGACACCCGCCGCCGTGAACGCCCTCAATACCGTCATGGTCCAGCAGCAGTGCGCCACCGGCGGCCACGCCTTCACCCAGATCTACGTGGAGGTCACCGCCACCCTGCCACCCGAAGGCCAGACGCCCTACGTCTGCCAGCTCCCCACCACCCCTGCGGTCCACAACCTCTACGGCGGACGCTATAGAACACAGACCGACTCTGTAAATTGGGCGCAGGTCTGGGCTACGGTGACGCCCCGGCTGACCTATGACGAGTTCCTGGAAGGCGTGAACAGTCAATACGACCGCCTGGAGANNACCGCCCCCAGCGCTTCCGGGCCGAAGGCGAAGCGCTCATCCCCGCCCACTGCGGGCTTGACCTCTGGGACAGGGTGACGATAGTTGATGCGCGAGTATCAATTGACAAGACCTTCCGCGTCATCGGCTGCGCGCTGAGCTATCAGCCATCAGCCAAGACCTACCGCATGGAGCTGCAGCTCGGGCCGGACACCACCACCTACGCCGAGGAAGGAGAGACGCCCGAATGATCCAGAAAGCCACCATCAAGTCCTACGATGCTGACAACCACCAGGTCACCGTCCAGCCCGTGGGCTCGCTGACCACCTACTGGCCCAACGTGCCCGTGGCTCGTTCTATCCCTGGCTCTGACTGCGCCGAGGGCAGCCTCTGCGCCGTCCTCTCACTGTCGGCCACCGACCCCACCGACGCGGTGGTCATCGCCACCTTCACCGCCGCTATGGGGGAGCCCTACACCCCGCCCATCATCCCCCCCACCAGCTACGACGGCGGCGAAGCCGCCTCGTCCTACGGATCGTCAGACCACCTCGACGGCGGAGACGCCGCCTCAACATACGGCAGCACTGAGTTCGTGGACGGAGGCACCGCCTAACTCGTTTAGGATTTAGGATTTAGAGCTTACCGCTGAAGGAGGAACCATGCCGACGCAGATCAGACTCAGAAGAGACACCGCAGCCGACTGGACATCGAATAACCCCGTCCTCGCCCTGGGCGAGGTCGGGATCGAGACCGACACCGTTAAGCTCAAGATCGGTGACGGCTCGACCCCGTGGAGCTCGTTGCCCTACTTCACCGGCGGAGCCTCCGCGCCCAGCTACGGAGACGTCGGCTACACCGTGCAGGGTGGGGCCTACATGTTCAGCCCCGGCGACAGTTCGGCCTACTACTTCGGGTGCATGTACTCCCAAGCCCCCAACAGCACCGCCAACCTGGCCAAGCTGCCCATCCTGGTTGACGGCTGGATCAGGCGCGTCTCGGTCTTCTTCTACAACTCGGGCACCCTGGGATCTGCCGAGGCCTCGTCTCTCTACGTTCGCATAAACGACTCCGTGGACTACCTGGTCTCCTCCGTGGTCAAGAACGACGCCTCCACCGCCCAGTTCACTACCTATGACCTCTCCATCCCCGTGGCCAAGGGAGACACCTTTGAATTCAAGTGGGTCACGCCGGCCTGGACCACCAACCCCACCGACGTCCGCATCTCAGGCATCGTCTACATTGATAACGTCCCTGGTGGGACCATACCCCCACCCGACCCCGACCTGGACATCTACGGAGCTGGCGCCAACGATACCGGCGAGCCCATCGGCGGAGGCGCAGGCTACTCCAGTATCCTCACCACCGGCACCCACATCGTGGCCACCAAGGCCGAGCTCAAGGACCACCTGGTCGGCGGGGCCACGCCGGCAGGCAGCGGTGAGAGCATCTTCCTGGCAGGAACCACCACCATAGATCTCACGGGTGAAGTCAACCTCTATGTTCCCGCCGGCGTCACCCTGGCCTCGAACCGAGGTTACAGCGGCAGCCCGGGAGGGTTGCTCAAGATGGACACCCTCGATGTTGCCGCCCACTACCACGTCCTCATGCACCTGCTGGCTGGATCTCGTTTCACCGGGCTCAGGTCGCAGGGTCCAGATAACTACCTCTGGCGACCGCTCGGCGACACCCACGAATACTGGGTCGGCGTCCAGGCCTCAGGCGTCGCCGGCGCCCTCATCGACAACATCGAGGCCTACTACTGGAATGAGGCCGCCACCCGCTTCGGCGGCGCCGCCTGCCAGGACGGCCTGCTCAAGTTCTCCAATGTCCACCACAACGCCCGCTACGGCTTTGGCTACGGCTGCCAGGTGGCGGAGGCCTCCGCCCAGATCATCGGCTGCCTCATGGACTACAACCGCCACTGCATCACCTCCGAGCGGGACTACCCCATCAGCCAGTACGACGCCTACTACAACATCTTCGGCCCCAACTGCCTCATCGGCCAGGCCGTGGACATCCACGGAGGCAACGACGTCTCCGATCCCGACGTGCCCGCCGGCGGTTCGTTCAAGGTCCACCATAACACCTTCAAGACCGTCACCGGATACCCCACCTGGACGCCGACGCCCTGCAGCATCCGTGGCGTGCCGCTGGTGGGAGCGGAGTTCTACTACAACTGGTTCTACTATAACGCCGCCTACGAGGCGTTCCTGATCTACCAGAGCTGCGGGAATATCGGCGGCTCGACGCCTCAGGTCCCCTGGAACAAAGTCTACGCCCACGACAACTGGAAGGGCCTCACCCTGCCAACCTAACCCCCAGCCCGCCACCGACACTGTCGTCATCGCCGTCTGGGCATAACGTGCCCACATGCTCTGATACCGCCTGGCATACAAGCTGACGCTGAGTTGCTGCAATGTATCAAGAAGAGCCAGACCAATATGGAGCCCATGACAGTCGACTGGACTTCGAGCTTGCGAGAGTCTTGTGACAAAGCCGAGCGGTTACGTGATGTGCTGGTGAAGCGAGCGATGCATAATATGGCAGTCAGCATCCAACGCTTGTTCGGTCAATGGCCTGCGGCATGCCATTGCGTTTGAAAGTAATGCAATAGTGTGCAACAATATTGACAAGTGTATTGACAAGTGTATTGACAATTCGCAGCCATCGTGATATAAAGCGTCGAGCGCGACAGAAGATGGAGGGGGTTCATGTCGGAAAAGGTAAACAAGGCTGTCCTTATCGATGCCTCGGCAGTTGGGGACAAGATCGAGGGTACCCTGAAGTCCAGGCCGGATAAGATTGTCATGCCCCTTAGGAAGATGTTGGTCGACCTCGACATTGGCCTACCAGAAGCCACATCTGGCGAGGCTCTCAGTTCGCGTGTCAAGTGGTAAGGTGGTAAATAGGACTTCTAGGACGGCGCTTCAGCACTAACAGGCAACTCATCATAGAGTTGCCTGTTACTATTGTCTGGGAGGCTACATGAGCGGGACGTCATCATCCTCCGGTAGTGTCTCGGTTCTCCCCGCGAGCGAAGTATTCGGCACTGTTCTGGCTGGGCTGGAGCCTACCCACCTCCGAAACAAGCTGCAAAGCATTCTGCTCGAGCATGGCGCGCAGACGGCAGTAATCGAGAATGACTACCTGGATCTGGACTACTCGACTTCATACTACTTGCATCGTGGTCGGTCGTTTACCCCAGGAAGAAGGTGCACACTGCGCGTCCACTTCTTCTCTGCCAAGTTCGGGGTGAGAAGACTCGAGTTTCTCTCGCGACGCACCGTCAACCTACTGCGGAAGAGCTATTTGGGATTCACTGTATTACGCCCAGGTGCCCCAAAGACAGTGGGGCGCACTTTCATCCGTCCTCCGTCAAAGATGGAAACACAGTTGGCATTCTTCCCGACAAAGGCCGATTTCACGTTCAATTTGATGGGCTTACCTCTCGGTATTAAGGCCTGTCCCTATATATCGCAGGACCAAGTTGTGATGGTATGTGCAACAGCTGCCCTGTGGATGTCATGCACCTCTCAGGCTGCCAAAATGCCCGACGTAGCTCAGCACACCACCGCCGATATCACAGCTTCAGCCTTGGCTCTGAGTCAGCCAGTGGGGCCTGGTCTGGTGGCCCGCGGTCTTTCAGCCCCTGAGATGATGCGAGCCTTCGCATTCATGGGTTGCGATCCGAGGACAGCGGAGTATCCCGATGCGAGCCATCTCCTAGAAGCATGCTATATACACGTCGAGAGCGGTATACCCCCAGTGATAATGGCATGGTTCCCGGATCAGACTTTTGGGAACTCGAGGATACAAGGTTACCACACCCTTACCGTCGTAGGGCACACGATTGACCTAGTGCAACAAAGGAACACTGGGCTATTCACCAGCCAATCAGGGATTGTCTCAGCTGTAGACTTCGTCCCCGACTTGGTTGTCCACGACGACCAAAACGGCATGTATCTGCGGATGGAGGTCGACGATGCTGAGCCTGGCCAAAAACCCCATCGCGCACGCTTGAAACTGCATCTGGACTCGGGGGTTCACCTCGTTGCCTACTGTCACATAGTCTTGATGCCCCTTCCAAGACGCGTCATGCTGCCTGGCAGCGTCGCTGTCAGGCAGGCGGCTAACTGGCTAATGTTCAGCCGGCGCAACGGGTGGGTTCCCGCAGGCACGCTCGTTCTGAGAGCCTTCCTGATCCGCTCGAACAACCTGAAAGAGCTGATGTTGAGGCGACAGGGCATGCCTCGAGAAGTCGTTGATCTGTATCGCGCACTTCCAATGCCACGATACGTGTGGCTCATAGAGTATGCTAGGATAGATGACTGGCTCAATCAAACTCCTGAATCCACGATGGTCAGCGGGGAAGTGATTCTAGATAGCACGGTTTCCACTGCTGAGGCACTCGATTTCCTGGCAGTGCATCTGCCAGGTTCCGTCACAGTCAGGCGGTTGAAAGGCGATTCAATGGTCACTGAGACTTACTCCACTGCGGCAGCTGCGAAGTACCCACCTCTCAGGCCCGATATCAGACCGTAGCCTCACGTTGCTTTGCTACCCTGACTCGGTGCACACCCCACTGGCCTTCTGTCAATCGCCACAACGCTGCAACAAGAGCAACGCGAGTACGACTCACCATCACGCCGCGTATCCCGAACGAGTATCAGCGAGGAAACGGTGTCCTGGACTCGCTGATCAAACCATCAACCCAGCGGCCCCTTGTAGAACTTGGGGCACTGAACCCTTGCCGCATCCCGATCCGCGCTAGTCTGCGCTCCATTGCCGTCCGCCGAGCGGCGGTTCTGCTATCAGTCGTCGCTACATGCCTATCACCATTC
>JAFNFZ010000003.1 GCA_017885485.1 Chloroflexota bacterium | reverse complement strand
GCGGCTGGGCGGGGTGCTCTCCATACTCCCTCGGGTGTCTCCATCCACCAGTAGCCGGAGGTCGTGCTCAGCCGGACGCCGTAGGCGGCGGGGATGGGGAGGAAGAACCTTGGCTCCGTGATGGTGGCGTCGGACCAGCTGGTGTCCTTAACCAGGTGGGCGAGGAGTGGTCGGGTGTAAGCGGTCACCCCGGAGTAGTCTTCCACTACGGTGAGCTGGATGGTCTCGTAGTCCTGGGCTGCGTCTGGGACGTGGCAGTCGGGGTATCGGAAGGCGGTGACTACGTCCTCGTCGGCAGTGAGGAGGACGTGTAGGGAGCTGAAGCTGTAGATGGTGGAGAGCTTGGTGGCATAGAGGGCGTAGCTGACGATGCCGGTGCCTCCGTCCGTGTCCTTGCCAGCCAGGACGATGGGGAATTCGCCGGCCTGGTAGGTGGCCCCTATACCGTAGGTGGTGTCGAGGCCGTGGTTGGAGAAGTACTCGGTCGTGGTCTGGTCGGTCGTGTCGAGAACGGCTGCGCTGACCTTGACCAGGGTGGCTGTGAAACAGACAACGGTGGTAGTACTGCCCTTCCAGCAGGCGGCCATGGAGAGGGCGCCGGCAAGCGCCAGGAGCTCGGCGTTTGTCCAGTCCTGGCCATAGTTGTGGCTATAGAGTTTGTTGAGTTTATTGAGTTCGTTGTGTTGATAGAAGATATAAACCTTGGCGCCGTAAGCCGCTATGGCGCAGGGACCGGCGCAGTCGATGGCTATCTCCGTCCAGGAAGAGTAGTCAGAGCTGGGCCCAGGGTTGGTGATCTTCTGGTGGTAGAGCTTGCTGTCGGCGCCGGCTCTGATCCGGTGCATGCTGCCCTGGCCATCGAAAGCGATGCCGTGATGGTTGTCGGCCTCTGCTCCGTCGTAAAGCCTGGTCCAGGATAGTCTCTTGATCCCGGCCTCGTAGTCGTAGAGCTTGGCTTCGACGTAGGGATGGCGGTGCGGGTGCTTCTGAGCGGCGAGGAGAGTCGGGGTGATGGTGTAGGCTGTGGGTGCGGCGTGGAGGCTGCCGGTGCCTGATAGGGTGGCCAGGGCGGTCTTGACCTCTCCGCCAGCTTTGGTGCCTATGGCGGCGAGCGTGCCCTCTCCTGATAGGGTGGCTTTGGCGATGACGATGTAGACGGCCTTGGCTGACAGGGCGCCGGCGCCGGCCATGGTGGCCTTGGCGGGCTTGGTGGCTCTGGCCAGGGCTGCCAGGGTTCCAGCTCCGGACATTGTGGCTGTCGCTTTCCTGGTGGCTCCGCCGGTGGCTGCCAGGGTACCGGTCCCTGAAATGGTGGCGGTGGCTTTCCTGATGGCGCCCCCCTTAGCTGCGAGGGTTCCTGTCCCTGATAGTGTGGCCGTGGCTGTCTTGACCTCGCCGCCGAGCTTGGTGCCTATTGCGGCCATGGTTCCTGTGCCGGCCAGGGTGGCGGCGGCGTGTCTCGTGTAGTGGGCTGCGGCTGCGAGGCTGCCGGCGCCGGCCATGGTGGCCTTGGCTGAGCGCAGGCGGCGGGCTGCGGCGGCCAGGGTGCCGGTGCCTGACATGGTGCCTGCTCCGAGCTTGGGAGCTGCGGAGTAGGTGACGTTCCACTCTTTGGCTCCGACCTCTATGGTGGCCCTGACTCCGGAGGCTCCGCCGGTCTTGGTGCCATAGAGTCGGCACTCGACCAGGGATCCGTTGGAGGTGCCCAGCTCGTTGGCGTTCCAGAGGAATGAGAGGACGGTGGCCGTGGTGATGTTCTGGTCGGAGCCGGCCCGGATAAGCGCGCCGTTCTCGTAGAGCTCTATCCTGGCTTTGGGTGTGCCTGTGCCCCCGTACTTTCGTACCAGGACGCGGAACTCCTGGAGGTTGGACCCGACCGTAGGCGGGCCGGTAGGCGTGGGGAAGCTTACTCGGCAGACGGAGTCTGCGTTGTTGCTGACTGCGTCCAGCCAGTTAGCGTCCGGGCTATCCGGGTCGTCCTGGATTTCCGACACTGTGCCTGTGAGGTTGGTGAGCTCCAGTATCGCGTCCGGGGACTGCCTCTCGGTTGCCATCGTTAATCGAGGGTTACGTCAAGGTCGTACTGGTTGAATTTGAAGGTGTCTCCGTTGTCGATCTGCTTGCTGGCGTCGAGCTGGGTCCACATGAGAACGTGACCGGCGGTGAGTGCGTCCATGAGGGCGCAGTGGCTTATGAGGCCCCAGGACGCCGTGGCCTGGGGGAAGGTGATGTCGGCGCCGTTGCTGCTGGCTCCGCCGGCGGCGGCGGATAGGCCGGCGAGTTGCCTGGCGTAGGACCCGCCGCTTACCTCTGTGGCTGCCCAGCCGGTGTCGGCCTCCAGTCCGGTGACAGCGGTGAAGAGGGCGACGTAGGCGGCCACCTGGACGCCGGCCTGGTTCCTCATCTGGTCTATGATCTTGTTCTCCATGTAGTCTGATAATTCAGCCATTGGTTTCCTCCTTTGTTACATCATTTTGCATCAGAATAGCGTCACTTTGATGACACAACCTGTAGTGATCCAGGCCAGGATCCCCAGGGCCCGACCGAACATGTAGTAGTGGTACTCGTTGGCGATGTCCTTCTCGTTCTCGGGTGATGGCTTATGCCTGGGGGGCCAGGGGCAGAGGACTTCGGAGAATCCGTTGACCAGGGCATGCCACTCCTGGTAGACGTTGAGGAGCTCTGTCACGTCTAGCCAGAGTTTGCCGATTGTCCTCTTCATGCTATGCGCCGTCCTTCCTTATGTGGGCGACGGTGCGCTCTGCGAACCACCAGGTGATGATCGGGATTGCGACTCCCAGGAACCACTGGGGTACCTCCCTTGATTCAGTGACGAGCTGGGCGATGACGGCCGCGAATATGATGGTGACGGCCGGCCGGACCACGGCTCGGAACATCTTGGTAAAGACTTCGGCGAGGTCCGGCGGCTTGGGCTTCTCGTTCTGTGCCATGCTCTTACTCCTTACGGTATGCGCCTGGGAGGCTCAAGGGAGCCTCTCGGTCGCTGTTTGCGACTCGTTGTACTCCCAGGGTTCGTTGACTCCCCTGTTTCTCAGATCAAGGCTCCCAAAGTGTCCGGGACCGGTTTCTCGGCCTGGGCGTAATGGGCTGCCAGATGCCGGGTTGCCTTGATGATGTCCTCGGGTGAGGCCTTCACTCTCTCCCCGCGATACCCGCCAGGGGAGAGGGCTGCCACTGCCGCCGGCATGCGGTCCCAGTCCACCGTCTTTTCGACGTCGAGTCGGGACCTGGCTCTCAAGATGGCCTTGGTGTGATGGGGTAGCTTCCAGGTCTCGGGCTTGTTGGGGTCGTCGACGATGGCGAAGGCCTCTTTGGGGAGTCCCTCTCTGGTTATGTCCTTCTCGATTGCTTCCTTGACTTTGGTCATGGTTCTCCTTAGTTTGTTCATGGTTCGTCCTCACTCGTCTGTGTAGAGCTGCCGCCTGGTGACACGGCTTCCCTGGCCGACTCTCTGGAGCTGCTGATCATAGCGTTTCAGGCGCTCTATGGCCCAGTCCTTGTAACTGATTGTTCCATAGTGGCCGGCAATAAAGGCCCTGTCTACTGTGTTGGCCGAGGCTGACATGGCTAAGTAGCCTGTCGCGCCGAGGACAATAATCTCCTCGTGCTCCGTCGGGATGGTGGTCGAGTCGCCGTCCAGGGTGTGCTTCTTCAGCCATCTCACCCTGGCGTCGGTGCCGTCTCCTTCGTCCTGCATGAAGAGCTGGCCTGCCCAGTATTCTATGTGCTGCAGGTGCTTGGGGGACTCGCCGATCGGGAACTCGGCTGACTCGACCTTCAGGAGGTCTTCGAGTGAGGAGATGTCGATCTCGGTGGAGCCGTCGGTGGTGGCGATATCGTCCTGCTGTTCTATCGGGGCCTGGAGTGAATACTCCATGACGGCTCTCTGGATGGCGCCTTCGACCTCGTCGTCCGTCCAGCGGTAGTTAGCGGGATCCGTGTCCTGTAGGTCCTGCCGGACCCTGGTTGTCATTGCGGTTAGGTCCATCAATTACCTCCTGGAGGGAGGGGGTTCGACCTCCCCCTCCCTCGTGGCGAAAGGAGTGGAAAATGAGGTGGGTTTACTGTCCTTAGTTTCTCACCCCTGTGAGCATGGCGCACTTCACGATGGAGAAGTCGGCCATGCTGACGTACCATTTTATCCTGGTACGTGAAGCGTCCTTGGTCTCCAGGGACCCGAGGCGCTCGATCTGTAGCATCTCCGGGCTGGTCAAGCCGGCCACTGCGCCCTCTCCCATCTGGAAGGCGAAGATGGTGGAGCAGTCGGTTGAGGACCCTACGGTGTAGTTGTCCTTGACCCAGTCTGAGATGCCGACGGCGATGCCGTTGTAGTATTCGATCATCTCGCCGGCCCGGCCTTCTCCGATCAAGAGGTTCTGGCCAGCGGCTCGGCACAAAGCGACGATCTTCCTTCTGGTCCTGCGGCTCATCAAAAGGATATCGGGCTTGGCGCCCAGGACCAGGTCGATTAGCGAGTCGATCTTGTCCAGGGCGAGGGTGGCGCCGTTGGCGCCGGATCCCAGGTAGTTGCCGAATCGGGTTGTCCACACTACGGTGTTATCCGCGGTGGTCCCTCCCTCTACGGTTGACCAGGTGGGCTGAGAGCCTCCCGAGGTTCCGCCGGTGGTACACTCGTACCGGAACCCGTTCTGCAGGCCGAGGATGGGGACGACGACCTGGCCGGCGGTGTAGACCGTGGCATTTACCCAGGCGGTGCCCGCCAGCGTGAGGTACAGGCCGGTGGGCTGCTCACTGGCGCCTGTACCATTGAGGAACACGTTCTCGAACTCGTTCCTGACGGCCTTGGCGGCCAGCTCTATACAGGCGGCCTCAAGGTCCTGGACGTTCGACCTGGTGGCCTTGAGGAAGTTGTCGACGTCGGCGTCGACTCCGAGGACGGACAGGGAGGCGGTGACCTGCTCAAACGTGGGCGGGCTGGCTGCCCAGGTGCCGGTGACCGGTGCATACCAGGCGGCGGTAGGGAGCGTTCTCTCCCTGTTGTACTTCAGACTGTT
>JAFNFZ010000002.1 GCA_017885485.1 Chloroflexota bacterium | reverse complement strand
CGTGGCTCTTGAAGCCATAGAAGGAGAGCTTCTCCTTCACCACCTGCCCCTTCTCGTCCCGCTTTGGCTCCCCCCGAGCGGTCTTGCCTGGCCAGCTGTCCTTCACCCCCCAGCCGGCCCCTGGATCACGCGGGCCTTGGCCCGGGTGCTTTCGCCGCTGCCGATCCTTGTCCACGTTCACGTTGGCGACCGTATGCACGCTGTCCATCACCTGGATCGNNCCCCCTTCTCCTGCGCCAGACGCACGATGTCGGCCAACATCGCTTCGAACGGCCCCACCTGTCCGTTGTCGATCAGGCGGCGCTTGAAGGCCGTCAGGGTGGAATGGTCCGGGGGAGCTTCGTCCGCCCCCAATCCCAGAAACCACTTGATCGACAGGCTATCGCGGGCCACGACCTCCATCTGCCGCTCCGACAAGTTGTACAGGTAGGCCACCAAGAGCATCTTCAGCAGAACGGCCGGATCGTACGGCGGACGGCCCTGGCGAGCCTTCCCCCGATAGCACTTGACCAACTTGCGGGTGAACCGATCCCACGGAACCAGCTCTTCCAGCTTCCGCAGAAAGTGGTCCGCTGGCACCACCCGGTCGTAGATCATGCCCCCAAAGAATGAGCCCCGATCCTGTCGCTGAAACCGCTCTGAGCCCATGGGCCCGTCCCTCCCGCCTGGCCCATTCTAGGTCGATCACCCTCAGGACGCGAATCTACCCGGCGTTCTTCAACACCCTCCGGTGCGCGGCTTGACAAGGACGGCGTCCATGCTATCCTGTTGTCAGGTCATCAGATGTTGTTACTTTAGGGAAGGAGGCCGGCAATCGACCAGTTCAATCGGGACCCACTCTACAGGCAGGTGTTTGACCGTTTGCCTCCCATGGTGAAGAATGGCACCTTCCGGGTGGGCGATCAACTGCCGTCCGAGCTCGAGCTGTCTGCAACATTGGGGATCTCGAGGCCAACGTTGCGCGAGGCCCTGAACGCGCTGGAGAAGAGAGTTTGAACCTTGGCCTGCGTCGCGGCTTCCAGTGCAGGCTGACAAATTCAAGAAGGGAGAACGGCAAATGTCGGCCAAGAATCACAGTGTAAAGGTCTTCTTGGTTGGAACCATGATCGATGGTAATGGAGGCGAGCCTCTAAGGGATGCAGCCGTGGTGATCGAGGACGGACGATTCACCCAGATTGGGCCTCGAGCCTCCATCACCTACGACCCTCAGAACAGCGGTGTGATCGAAGCCCCACAAAGTACGGTCATACCAGGGTTGATCGACTGCCACAACCACATCTTCCTCAAGGGCGACAGAACCTACCTACAGTCCCACCTCGTCTTTCAAGTCGCCAAGGCGATCAAGAACGCCGCAGAGCTACTGAAAGCGGGTACCACAACCATCCGTGATCTCGGAGCCCACATAGGTAACCCTGGTCTGTATTTCCGAGAAGCCCTGAAGGCCGGCCTGATTATGGGGCCAAGGATGTTTTCAAGTGGGGATGCAATGCGAATGACGGGAGGTATGGTCGGTCCTCTGGCTTTTGGTTTGGAAATCGACAGCCCTGACGAGGCTCGTAAGACGGCACGACAACAACTGAAAGCGGGCGCCGATCTGCTGAAGGTGATTGCCTCAGAACCAGTAGGCTACTCTAGGATGGGGTTGTACAAGATTGCTCCTCATCTCAGCGATCCCCCTGCCCGCGTCGGAGGCATCCTCGGCCGGCCTCAACTGACGCTGGAAGAAATCAAACCTATCGTCGAAGAAGCCCACAAAGTCGATGTAACAGTGTCCTGCCATGCGATGAGTGCTGAGAGCATCAAGGTCGCACTGAGTGCAGGAGTAGACACCATCGAGCACGCCATCGTCATGGACCAAGAGTCGGTCGATATTGCCGCCGAACAGGGGACAGCGCTAGTCCCGACCATGTCCATTATTCACACTATGGCCTATCGCGGCAAAGAGTATGACTACCCGGTTGCACACAGCGAGAACGCCAAGCGGTTCTATGACATACTTGTCTCAAGCATGGAGTTGGCACGCCAGGCAGATATCAGGATTGCGACGGGCACTGACTGCATCAACGACGACACTATCGCCATGGAATGCTCCCGATTTCTGGACGCTGGCTTCTCGCCTATGGAGGCAATCGTTGCTGCCACCCGGGTTGGGGCTGAAATCCTCAAACAGGATGAGGAGCTTGGCACAATTGAGGTGGGTAAACGGGCAGACCTGGTGATACTCGAGGGCAACCCGCTGGAGGACATTAAAGCCTTAGAGTCGGTTTCCTACGTTATCAAGGATGGTGAGATCGTCGTTGGTGGCTAGTCAACCGTCTATATGATTTTGACGAGTTCTCACAGTCGTAAACCTCGTTTGGATTTTCTATCCCATCCACGCGAAAGGAACACTGGGCATCACCCTCAACGCCGAGAACACGGGAACTCCCTCCCGTGGCGATCTTAGGGGGGAAGTTAACCATGTGCGTTGCTCATCATTGCGCTGTATCGTGTCAGCCAAAGTGGGACAAATCGGGGCTCCAAGTTGAGACACACTTCTGCAGCCTCGACGGTCAGGCGGCCAGGATCAGCGACTGCGTGTGCTGACGACGCCGCGCCTCTAGTGTTTGTGGTTTGATCTCCTCACGTTTGGACAGAATCTCCTTGACCCTCCCGAAGAAGACGTCCGCCGGCGTGACGTTGTCCAGCGACTCATGGTACCGCTGGTGGTTGTAGTAGTCTACGAAGCGGCCAATCTCCCGTTCCAGGTCCCACGGGAACGCGTAGTTCTGCAGCTGGATCAGGTTCTTCATCGAGCGATGGTAGCGCTCGATCTTGCCCTGCGTCATCGGGTGGTAGGGCGCCCCACGAGTGTGCTCCATCCGCGGGGCTTCCAGGAACCTGCGCAGGTCGCCGGACACGTAGCACGGCCCGTTGTCCGAGAGCAGCCGCGGCCGATGCCGAACCCGCACCCGATCGAG
This sequence comes from Chloroflexota bacterium, assembly GCA_017885485.1. Taxonomy (GTDB): domain Bacteria; phylum Chloroflexota; class Dehalococcoidia; order UBA2247; family RBG-13-53-26; genus RBG-13-53-26. The sequence goes on along the minus strand of JAFNFZ010000002.1, from coordinate 23,453 downwards.
CCTGGCCTCTGCCAGGGCTTTCTCCAGCGTCTCTTGCACGTCCGTGGCGGCCATCGTTGGGCTCAGCCTCCACGCCAGGATGTACCGCGGGTAGTCGTCCAGCACGGTCGGATAGGTAGTGTATGTCGTCGGTTATGACCCCCGGAAGTTGGACATACGGGTAATGGGTAATATGGGGTTGACCCTGTCGGGAAGTGGGGTAGGCTACGGCCAGGGCTGTGCCGAAGGAAGGCAGAAGCCATGGCCAAGAAGAGGTATTCGCCGAAGGTGAAGTTCCAGGTGGTGCTGGAGGCGCTGACGGGCGAGAAGACGCCCGGGCAGATCGCCAAAGGAGTATGGCATCCATCCCAACTCCGTAGGGCTGTGGAAGAAGGAGTTCCTCGAGCGCGGGGCGGAGCTGTTCTCGGAGGATGGCACGATCCAGGAGTATGAGCGGCAGATCCGGCAGTTGGAGCAGCTGGTGGGCAAGAAGGAAGTGGAGATTGCGCTCCTAGAAAACCTCTTGGGCCAGGACAGATGAGTTCGGAGCGGAAAGGGGAGCTGCCGCGCTCGACGTGGTACTACCATCAGAGCCGACGGCGAAGCTACACGGAGAAGTACGCCGATCTGCGAGCGCCTCTGGAGGCGATTGCCCGGCGGCACCCGGCTACCGCCGGACGACGCCAGAGCTGCCGGAGCGAACTGGACGGCGGATCAACCGCAAGGTCGTCCAAAGGCTGCATCGGGCGTGGGGATTGCCTCTGATCCGGGGTACCCGAACGCCGAAACCGAGTGGGATCCGCCGTGCGATCACGGCGGCCGGCAATCGGATCAACCTGGTCGCTGGCCGGCCAGAGATCCGGCCCATGGAGGTGGCCTACACCGACTTCACGGAGCTGATCTACGCGGGCGGAAGGCGAAAGGCCTACTTGATCCCGATCCTGGACCACACCAGCAAAGTCGTCCTGGGTTGGGCGGTGGGAGAGCGGGCGGTGACCAGCTTGGCGCTGGAGGCCTGGGAGCAGACCAAGCACAGCCTGAGAGCTCCGCCGCACGGACGTTGGCGCGGTGACGATCCACCATGATCAGGATCAGGCCTTCACCAACTACGCCCGGACGGCCAGGCTCTTGCTGAAGGATCAGTCGCACGTGTCCTACGCTCTGGGCGGTGCCCAGGACAACACCGAGATGGAGGCTTTCAACAGCCGCTTCAAGACCGAGAACCGGTCGCTGCTGCTCGACGTGCAGAGTCTGACCGAGCTGAAGCAGCTTGTGGCCGAAAGGATCGTCTACTACAACAACGTCAGGAGGCATTCATTGATTGGCTACCGAGCACCATCGCAGTTCGTCGCGACTCTGCAGCCATGGACGTAGCCTCCCCACAATCCGGGGGGTCCGATCCTGTCCAAGATTCGGGGTTCACCGCCTGGCAATGGCTCCCGCTTGGACGTTCGTCAGATTCAGCTCATCGTCAATTATAGGCAGAAGTGGATATAGAACTGCCCGATCAGCATAAATCACCGCCCAGCCTAGCGAAAAGAGCGCCACTATCTTCTTCATCACCTTCTCGCATCATCCAAAACCATTCTCCTAAGATTCTTAACCACTGAATGGCTTTGGTCGCTAATGCCCCGCAAAACCAAACAAGAGCCTCCCTCGTTAAAGGCGCAACTACTCAGCCGGGTAAGGAGACGAACGCAGGCAGATAAGGTGCACCCACACGTGCCGATCGCAGAACGTCCAGAATACGTTGTTCGTTCTTGCGTGCGGTTGAGATGTAACCACGGACCAGACGGAAGGTATCCGCACCTTCCATGGTGCGAAAACAGCCGCCCACCTTCGCGTTCTTGACGCTCAGAACCCGAGCTGTTTCAGAGGCCTTATACAAGAGGATCTATGCAATTCTACGTTGTGTACTTCTCCATAGAAAGATACCGGTCACGGCTATCGGGCAATATCGTGACAATTCGTTTTCCTGGACCAACTTCTGCCGCGATTTGCAGGCTGGCTAGGACATTGGCGCCGGAAGAGATTCCACAGAACATTCCCTCTTCATTAGCTAAACGATGCGCCATGTCAATGGCTTCGATATCCGTTATCGACAAGGTCCTATCGATCAACTTGCTGTCAAAAAGGTCAGGTATTATGCCATCAGTAATACCCTTGATATGGGGATAATCTTTCAGATCCCCTGCTAGCATCGGAGATCCAGCAGGTTCGACTCCAACTATCATTGTAGTAGGCAGTACCTTCTTGATGGCTTGTGCGACGCCGAGCAGGGTCCCCCCCGTCCCTACTGAGGCGACAAACACATCAAGACAATCATCGGTTTGTTCAAGAATCTCCCTGGCCGTCCACTCTCGATGAGCGGCAACGTTTTCCGAGCTTGAATATTGTCGTGCCCACCATACATCATCACGCTCATTCTCCAAATCGCGGCTGAGTTCACGACCGAATATCTCAATCCGACCTCCATGCACGCTCGGGTCTAGGTCCGTCCGTTCCGCAATAATGGCGTCCGTGTCGACTGTCTCAACCTTTGGCCCATAGGCTAGCATAATAGATTCACGTATCGGATTGGCTACCTTTGCGGGCCAAAAGACCAGCATTTTGTAGCCCTTTATAGCAGCAACAAACGATAGAGAGGTTCCCGTATTGCCGGTGCTTGCCTCGACAATAGTGAAACCTGGCTTCAGCTCCCCGTTCGCTTCAGCTGCATCAATCATGTATTTGGCAATTCGGTCTTTAATACTCCCACTGGGATTCAGGTATTCGGGTTTAGCTAATATCTCACAACCCATCTCTTTACCGATACGGTTGAGTCGAACAAGTGGTATGTTGCCGATAAGATCGAGCATGCTGTCCGCTATTTTCATAGCATCTCCGATCATTGCGCATCTTAAGATCGAGCGATTGCATGATGGTCTTCATGATCTGATTGAGCCTGATGCACAGATTTCCGCAGGCCGATCCCAAAGCTGCTTCATCATCAAGTCCAAGTTAGCCGATTGATGATTGATGCAGCCCAGATAATGGGACAATCATATCGCCGACGTTCACCGCACCATGATGGCCTCTCAGGCCCAGGCAACCTGGCCCCTCCGCCGTGATTTGAGCAGGTTGTGGGTCGCGGCCATCAATCGCCACTCACTTCGAGCGGCGATATGCCCTCGCCGCATGAAGCGTTCACATCTTCTCTCATCCTTGGCTTGACCGAACACGGGCTCCACGATCCAGCCTCTTTGGCTGTAGAGACCCCACCCACGCTTGGTCCGCAACTCACGTTCCATCCGCTCTGGAAGCGAGAGATCCTTCGGGATGCGTCCTCGCGGTGGCTCCTTCTCTCGCAACGCCTTGCGCTGCTTCCAATCTTTCGTTGTTGCAGTCAGCAGTTCCGGTCCTTGTGGGTCTGCCTCCTGAATGTTCGCCTCACTCCAATAACCTGCATCCGCAAGCAAAACGCCGATAGGCTCTTCCACGCTCACGCCAGCCAGCTCGTCCTGTGCTTGCTCCAGCATTGGATGCAACTGCCACACGTCGTTCTCTTCCTGGGTCACATCGGCGGCCAAAATCAGTTGATCTTTGGTTGCCACCACCCGTGCTTCATACCCCTGAACGTAGCCCGTGCGCGTCTTCATAATCCTGCTCTCCGGATCGGTCACATTGGCCTTCGCCTCCGCCTGCGGTGTGTCATCCAGCTCCTTCGGCTTGCGACCGCGCTTCTTGCGGCCAGTCTTCTCCTCTCCCTCGACACGCTTCTCGATCATCTCCGCCTGTTGGGCCGCCTCGGCCGCCGCTTCCCGCTCCAGGCGTTCCTTGGCCTCCCGCAAGAGCGCCAATCGTTTGCCAGGATCCTTCAACTCCTCCGGGAACTCGTCGCGGCGTCGGCCCGGTCTATATAGTTCATCTTCCTCGGCGTCTTTGGCCTCCGCCTCGGACAACATGCGCCTCACTTCTTCCTCCAGCCAGGCGTACGTCCTATTGGCTGCCAACGAGGCGTTGGCTTTGATCTTCGTCCCATCCAACGCCACCACCTCCGCCTTCACCAGTCCAGCTTCGGCACACAGCCGCAGCACCTGAGTGAACAGCGCCGCCAATGCTTCCTCACAGCCCTGACGGAAGCGAGCAATCGTGCAGTGGTCTGGCGCCTGGTTGCCTGTGATCAGCCTGAATGCAATGTCTCGCTCGCACAGCCGCTCGATGCGTCGGCTGGATCGCTCGCCAACGCAATAGGCGTACAGCAGCAGGCTCACCACCATTGAAGGCTCGTAGGCCGCATTCCCCCAGCCATCGGTCCGATGCATGCGATAGAACTCATCCAATTCCATCTGCGCCACAGCCTCAAGTAGGAACCACACCAAGTCACCTGCCGGAAGCCAATCCCGCACACTGGGCGGCATCAGGTATTGTTGTTCTCAATCCGGGGGGCGGGAGTTCTATCCCATTGATTTGTCTCGCAGAGCCATTCCAACCGACGATGGCCCATTCTGTATTGATGACCTTTCTTGCGCGAATCGAGGTTTGTGCAACAGGTTCCATTCTCATTAGCATTTGACGGGGTCAAATGTAGGGCAAAACATCTTCTGAAAACACCTGCATCTGCTCGATTAGTTCATCAACTGTGTTCGCGACGAAATAGGTGCCACACAAATGTCTAAGGCCAGCGGTCGCTAGTTCTTGAATCTGCTCTATCACTTCCGTTGGGGTCCCAATTAGATTCAAATCCTCTGGCTTGGTCAGATCTTGATTCTTAAGCGTTGACTGCTTCAGGGAAATAACATGCTGGTACATCTGACTATTATGAAAGCGCTCAATGGCCTGACTTCTTGACTTGCCGATACAAGCCATATACTGTACTGCAATGTCAATGTCGGTAAAGTCTCTACCACATTCCTCTGCCATGTCTTTCAAATGCGCTGTTCGTTTCCGAAGTTCGTTGGGAGGCAAAACAGCTGGCAACCAGCCATTGCCATAGGATATAACCCGTTTCATAGCATTGTGGTGATTTCCGCCGATATAAATGGGTAAAGGATCCTGCAATGGTTTTGGATACATCTCTACGTCTTCGAACTGATAGTAGCGTCCATGGTAACTGGCAATCCGTTGGCTGAATAGCGTCCTGAATGCTTGCAGGCTCTCTTCAACCATGTCGCCGCGATGAACCTCCCATCCAGGATTTAGCGCCTCGAACTCTTCTCGATAGGCACCAACACCAACTCCAAGCATGAATCGTCCCCGACTGAATTGATCCAATGTAGCAATTTGCTTGGCTGTCACAACAATGTCTCTCCGCATCGGCGTAATCAACATGCCTGTACCAAAGCGCAGGGTGGTTGTCTCAGCAGCTAGGAAAGAGTATGTAATCAGTGGTTCCCAAAAGTTTGGTGGTTTGGGGAATCCTCCCTTCACATAGCTCTGTGTTGTCATATGGTCATTCCCCCAAACAGAATGATAGCCAAGTTTCTCCGCAGCTTTGGCAATTGAAACAATTTGACCAGTGCTGGCAAATGGCACCGGGTACATCATGCCTTCCATACATGTCGGAAGACCAACACTAACAATCATCATCGACTCTCCCCGTATATGGAGTTCACACGCTTTGGTGGATAGTTACGGACTAACAGACTAGTGCGCCTCTCCATTCCCGGGGCTCGGCCAAAGCCGAATTTCACAGCTTCAGCGTCAAGCATCGTCCCATCGTGGAACTTCACATCATCGCGGAGGCGGAAGACGTACGCCATTCCGTCGTCCGAGACGTCCCATTCTGTCGCCAAGCTCGGCCCGATCTCCGATCCGCCCGGGGCGTACTCGATCAGGTGATCGTAGGTGTTGCCCGTTACTACGAAGGTTGACTCTCCTACCGAACTTGCCGGGGCGAGAGTCGTCGGCGATTTCGGAAGTGCGATGACCAGCGTCTCGAGAAAGGACTTCTGCTCATCAGTAAGCTCAGGCTCTGGGGATGCTGACGGCTCCACCGATGGCGCCGCTTCCGTCACGGGCGGCTGCTCTACAGGCTGGGTCCCACAGCCGGCGAGCATGATGGCAAGGGCAAGCGCAGGGAAGATGGCGGTGGCAATTGACCGATACGATCCTTGGTTCTCCATTCCGCGCCTCCTGCGGCTAGTCCAAGGAATCGCTTGTGGTTAGACCTGATGAATGCGGCGACAGCATCCAATATCCACCCTTCTTCTCAGGTTGCTTCTGCATGGGCGGGCCCGAACGGGGATTCTCATATCGGTTGCCCGAATGGTCCAATGCGGTCCGGTTGCCTTGGACCGTATGCCTGACGCATCATCCCAACCTTCTTATCGGGGAGGAGTCGCCGCTCAGGATTCACGGCGAATGGACCCCTTTCACCACTTCCAAGCGTTCGGCGACTTCATTGAGATGCTCTAGCATGGCCTTTCGAGTTCCCTCCCTATCTCCACGCAACAGGCATTCGAGGATTGCTCTGTGACCGGCTAGCGACCTCTCCACAGCCCCCGGCGCTTGTACGCCATGTAGTCTGCTCTCTCGGAGCAGATCCACAAGGGGTTTCAGCACCAATAATATGACCTCATTCCGCGTTGCTGCCGCCAACTGGGTGTGGAATAGCAGGTCCAGTTCCGCATACTCCTCTGGAGATTGCTTCCGTCTCTCCATCCATGCCACTGTTCTGGACAAATGGGCCTTGTCATCATTGGAGGCTCTCTCGGTGGCTATGCCAGCGATCTCGATCTCCAGCATCTGTCGAACCTCGTGAAGGTCGCGGGTGACGATTCTCCCGGATCCGACAATAGCCGACAATGCCTCTCCAACCAGGTCGGCTCCAGGTTCGCCGACCATGGTCCCGACACCTTGTCTGACAACCAGGAGGCGTTGGTCGCGGAGACTCTGGACTGCCTCCCGGATCACTGCGCGACTCACCCCAAAGGCCTTTGACAGTTCATGCTCAGGCGGCAAGAGCTCGCCAGGCTTCAGACTCCCAGCGACGATCCTTTGTCGTATTTGCTCAGCGACGTCTTCATACAGCCGTGTCTTCTGGACTTCTTGGTAGATCCCATCAGCTTTTCTCACGTCGCCTCATCTCAAGAGAGTGTATGGTGATGCAGTGAATGACACCATGCGGCATTTCCTGCTCGCACGACGTCTGATGCCGCATCCTCCAGTCCAAGTCGTAGAAAGCGTGGCTTTGCCGAAGGGCCCGTCAGAGCGCGCAAGAAGCCAATTGCGGTCCGGGCGGTGCCGGTTGTGGCAGTGTACTCTCAATCTAGCCATCGGGGAACGCAGAACAAATGAGCTGCCGGATCTCACTGCGCCAGAGTATCATGCGGGGGGTTCCGCCAGAACCAACCATCCGGACATCATCTCATCGGGTCATCTGATGTATAATCTTAGAGTGGATTCGGCCACAGGTCAAGAATCTGCACGGTTCTGGAGCAGGCAGGACAGTCTCGGAGCGAGGCGGGGATGGCAGGCCGGAACACGTCGAACCCTGGAACGACACGACGGCGGCGGATGGGGAGGGCGGCAGGCGAACAGGTCCGTGTTGCGAGCGCCCCTTGGTGCGACCTGACTGCCGTAGTAGTCTGGATATCTGCCTTGCATTTCCGGAAGCGCGACAAGTGGACACGGTCGAGCAATGCCCGCATGTTGACTCGGCGGCAGGAGACCCGACGCGGACCGAAAAGCGTCTCCGCTGAGGCGCTTCGGCTCCGTCATATCGGAAGCTGGGCGGATAGATGGCGCCATGTCTGGCGGTCGTCTGCTGCTACCCCGTGATCAAGCGGAGCAAACATGATCAGACGCGTTGAAATCAACTACCGCGGTGTCTTCCAGAAGAGGCTTGCCAAGAAGATTGGCGGCGACGTTGTGAGAATAGCCAGCCAAATGGGCAAGGTCGGCTTTTCGAACGGAAGGTACAGCGATGCACCGGAAAGGAGTGGGATCCCCAGCAAGTACTTCGCCTTTGTATCCTCTGACTTGTCTGAAGAGGAGCTGGAAGCGGAATGCGGTGCCGAATTGGACATCGACCAAGCAGACGTTTCCATAGTCTTGGACGACACTCTAGTCAAGGGAGTGGAGCCGTGGGCCTGGTCTGGCATCCGACCCATTAATGAGAACTTGCGGGACGGCGGCACCCTGGTAGTTGTCACTCGGAGAACCCACGAAGATCTCCTGAAACACATTCCTGGCAAACCTCGTGGCTGGAGGCTTGCGACGTATGAAGGTTCCCAAAGCTTCTCTGGTATGTGGGTATTCAGAGATGACTTCACCCACGAGCGGACTCTGGGCGCAATCGCGGCAGCCGCCCCGGACGTCATGACCATAGAGGCTGTCGAGGCCTGCCTAAACAATAGGCATCCCAATGATCCGACCAGAGCCGAAGCAGCCCGAAGGGCCTTTGACGAAGTCGTCGAGAAGATGAAGACAGTTGTGGTGGGAACCGGCGTCGAGTCGAAGGAAGCCGCCATAGTCCTCCCTAAATGGTTTGAGTTTGGCGAAGGCACCGTTGTAGCCGCCGTGCCCCGGGGCTTCGAGATGCGTCCATCCGGTCAATCTCGCAATCAGCAGTACAAACGCGGGACAACTAGGTCCCAGCGTCCAATCATACGATTTGACCTGTGCACCAAGTGCGCTCTCTGTTGGCTCGAATGCCCGGACGAGTCTTTTGACCCGGTGCCGGACGGTCTGTATGACGTCAACTACACGTACTGCGTCGGCTGCGGGAAATGCGCACAGGTCTGCCCTGTTCAAGAATGCATCGTCATGATCGACGAACTCGAGTTTGATGACGAGTCAAGTCCATGGGAGACCTTCAGCAAGGATCGCCACGCGTATGTGACCTGGGCGGAGGACAAGAAGAGCCTGGGACGTCTCATCCATTCGTATGTGCCAGGTTCCGCCGACCCGCAGACTGTCAAGGGCGAGCGCATTCCCCCGAAGCATGGCTGAGACACCCAACGCGGGACATGAGACACAGGGGCAACGAGATGGCCAATGAGAGAGCACCCAAAGCCGAGGCTGTCTGGGAACGCAGGGATCTCCTGACCGGATGCCAGGCGGTGGCCGAAGCGGTTCGACTCGCGGACGTTGATGTGATAGCGGCCTATCCGATTCGACCATACACAGAGGTCATGGATGCCATTTCCAAACTCATCGCTGACGGCCAACTGGATGCGGAATACGTAATAGCTGACAGCGAGCATTCCCAATTCGAGATCGTGAAGCACGCCAGCAGCGTGAATGCCCGCACCTTCGCTGGCAGCAGCGGGACCGGATGGTGCTACGGTCTTGAGGCGCTTGTTGTGACAGCCACCGATCGCCTGCCCGTGCTGTACCTGGTGGGCAATCGAGCTCTGGACGATCCTGGCGCCTTCGGGGTCGAGCACAACGATGCAATGATGGTTAGGGATGTCGGCTTCTTGCTCTGCTGGGTGACAACACCTCAGGAAGCACTCGAGCATGTCCTGATTGGCTATCGAGTCGCCGAAGACAAGGGCGTGCAGATGCCAATGGCAATAGCGATGGACGGCGCCTTTCTGACACACTCACAACACATGGTCGACATCCCATCGCTGGGAACCGTTAGGAGGTACCTTCGCCGGTACGACCTGTCCAAGCGCCGAATGCACCCAGACAATCCCATCTCGATAGCACCGCAAGTAAACGAGGACTGGGTAATGGAATTGCGCCGCCAGAACTGGGAGGCAGCAAGAAGCGCTCGGACGGTCATTAAAGAGGCGTACCGGGAGTTCAACGGCGTCTTTGGCGACCGCTACACCAACCCATTCTTCACTGAGTTCATGACAGAAGACGCCGAGACAATCCTGATTGGCCTCGGCACCGTAGCCGCTCCTGGTAGAACCGCAGTGACAAGGCTTCGAGCTATTGGCGAGAAGGTGGGCTATGTTTCAATGCGCTGGTTCCGTCCATTCCCCACGGAGGAACTTCGGGCGTGCCTTGGCCGCTTCCGCTCAATCGGGGTGATCGATCGTGACTTCGCACATGGCTCGCCTGACGACGGCGGCATACTCATGGAGGAGGTCCGATCGACGCTGTACCCTCTGGATAATCGACCGGTTGTCGTAGATTTCATCGCGGGTCTTGGCGGCCGCGATATCTCCATATCTGATTGCATGGCGATGTTTCGCCTGACCCAGCAAGCTGCCAGTCAAGCAGGAATGGACGGCTTCGTCAAGTGGATCGGATTGCGAGAGTAGCTACACGAGGAGAAGAATGGCCAACCGACAGTCGATCGAGTATGCGAAGATTAAGGGCGTTCATGATGTTCCCTTGGAGGAATTCTACACATCGGGGCATCGGACCTGCCAAGGATGCGAGTCCGCCGCGACCATGCGTGGTTTCATCAAGGTTGCCGGCCCCCGGACTCTTGTGACTGGCTCAACAGGCTGCATGTACGTGGCAAACACGAGCTACATGACTACACCCTGGATTGTTCCGTGGATGCACACCCAATTGGGTGCAAGTGGGTCGTCAGCAATAGGTATGGCTGCGGGGTTGCGCGCCCTGATGCGAAAGGGCAAGATACCGGACGAGGAGATCAACACGATTGCGCATTGTGGCGATCTTGGCGGCGGCGATATGGGCCTATCTGCAATATCGGGCGCCCTGCAAACCGACTACGACCTGCTCATCATCATGAATGACAATGAGTCGGCGGCCAACACCGACATTCAGGCGACTGGCCTTACAACCTTCGGTGCCAACACGACATTCACGCCTCCGGGAAAGCGTATCCACATAACCCAACGCCGCTGGAAGAAGAACCTGGCGGGCATGCTTGCCGTCGGCCATCCTACATGCAAGTACGTGGCGACTGCCTGCGCTACATATCCAACCCTCGACTACTTGCGGAAAGTCCGAAGGGCATTGGCCGTAGGAGGCCCGAAATTCCTCCACGTCTATGCTCCATGCCCCAAGGGCTGGGACTATCACCCCCGATACTCACACGATATTGGCAGAATGGGAGTTCTTTCAGGCTTGTTCCCTCTCTTTGAGATCCTCGAGGGACACGTCACGTACACTCATGATGCCCGTAGGCAGAGGGAGCCGGTAGAGAAGTTCCTAATGGCACAAGGTCGGTTTGCGCATCTCACCAAAGACGACGTCAGATACATTCAGAAGATGGTAGATGAAATGTGGGAAGAGTGGGATGTCCCCGGTGTTGTGCCAACCAAAGGATCCCTCAAGACATGATCGCCAGGCAGGCACAACGGCTTGCGAGCATGTCGATGCTTTGCGAAAGGAGTGCGTGGGGCGGAGCGTCTGTAGGTCGTTGGTCGAAGTGAAGCACCAGGGACCATTTGCATGGACACACTTCTCGGTCATGGTATGGCGAAACGGGGGGCAGAAATGCCGGAAAGTAAGAGAGGGCGGAAGCCACAGTCCGATCATCCGCCGGGCGACCCACAAGAAGCACTTGGCGTAGTACAGGGTCCGAATCGTGCTGGAGGGGCCGCGGGGCGAGACTGCCATCGCGGTTCTGCGCCGGCACGAAGGGATCCCGGCGGACATGTGCTGTAGGTGGGGGGAGGGACTTGATCGAGGAAGGCAAACACAGGTCGGGGACACCGAGCGCCAGCTGGATGCACGCCAGGTGGCCGTGATCCGGGTACGGCAATTGGAGTCGGTCCGCGTGGGGAGGCTACATGCCTGTATCGGATAAGAGAGATTCTAGTGGTGAGACTCTTTGTCAGGCGATCCGATCGTCCCACTCCTATCGGATTTGAGGAGCGCCATGCCCAGTTTCACTGCACGACCAGCTATCATGGCAAGGAAAGGAATTGTCTCGTCCGGCCACTATCTGGCAACAGCAGCCGGGTTCCGAATCCTAGAGCAGGGAGGCAATGCAATTGACTCGGGCATTGCGATGTGTCTCTGCCTGAATGTGCTGGAGCCTCAACAAAACGGCATCGGCGGAGAAGTCCCGATGCTACTGCATTCCGCAAGAGATAGACAAGTGTATGCAATAGGCGGCGTGGGTTGGTCCCCAGATGCTCTCAGCATCGACTGGTTCCGGGACAATGAGATTTCCCTTATTCCCGGGGATGGGTTCCTTCCGGCATGTGTGCCGGCCGTGATCGATTCTTGCGCGGTGACGTTGGCGCGGTTCGGCACATTGAGCTTTGCGCAAGTCCTAGCACCAGCGATAGAGCTAGCCAGGGACGGCTTTCCAGTGTACCGGGGACTCCATGACAAGATCTGCGACAACTACGAGCGGTTCCGCGACAGGTATCCTTCCACCTACGAACTCTATTGCCATGAAGGCCGCGTCCCCGAAGAGGGAGAGCTATTGCGGAATCCGCAACTCGCGGCCGTTCTTGAGCGAATAAGCGATGCCGAGAAAGCGGCGCGGGGCCGCGGGAGGATCTCGGGGATCGATGCGGGCCGTGATGCATTCTATAGGGGCGATATCGCCAATGAAATCGTCGGCTTCGCAGCAGAACATCCAGTCATGGACGCTACTGGGAAGCCCCATGCAGGCTTCTTGGCATTTGAAGACATGGCCCAGTGGCATGCGAGTGTTGAGGAGCCGATCTCCTACTCGTATCGGGGCTTTGAAGTCCACAAGTGCCCCACTTGGACGCAGGGGGCCGTCTTCTTGCAGCAACTGGCTCTGTTGTCCCACTTCGATCTTCGCAAGATGGCACACAACTCTTCTGAGTACCTGCATGTACTCATTGAGTGCGCGAAGCTCGCCTTTGCTGACCGCGAGGCCTACTACGGCGATCCCTTGTTTGACGATGTGCCGCTCGAGTGGCTGCTCTCGAGGGATTACTCACTTGAACGTGCCGCCCTCATTGGAAGCAAGGCATCCATGGAACTGACGCCGGGGCGCAGCGGAAGGAGAACTCCAGCAATTGCGCCATTCGATGTTGAACGAGACAACTGCGACTACTTGGGGATTCCATCACAGAGGGTGCCAAGAGGTCAGACGCCGAGAGGCCATAGCGGTGGAACAACGCACTTTGATGCCGCCGACATTGAGGGGAACATGATCGCTGGCACGCCAAGCGGCGGGTGGATTGAGTCCTCTCCTGTTATCGCAGGCTTGGGGTTCTCCCTTGGGACACGCGGTCAGATGTTCTACCTCAATCGTGATCGCGCAAATGCCTTGGCACCTCGCAAACGCCCCAGAGCTACACTGAGCCCGACACTTGTCACCAAGGATGGTGCCCCCTATATGGCCTTTGGCACCTCTGGGGGCGATTGTCAGGACCAATGGACGCTCCAGTTCTTCCTGAATCACGTCGTCTTTGGTATGGCAATCCAGGAGGCATTGGAATCCCCCACTGTTTACTCTGCCCATTTCCCGGCATCTTTCTTCCCTAGAGAGGCTTACCCGGGCCATGTTGTGGTCGAGGCGCGCATGTCTGGCGACACAGTCAACGGGCTGGAATTGCTCGGCCATCATGTAGAGAAAGCCGAAGACTGGCACAATGGGAAGATGATGGGAATTCAATACGACGCCACACATGGGATCATTATCGGAGGGGCCTCGCCGAGGGGAAATGTCGGATATGCACTAGGCTGGTAGGGCGATTCCGACAGTCCGGTCATGGCCGAGTGCGATGATCCAATGAGTGGTGCTGTTTCAATGCGAGGTGCGATTTATGTCACCGAAAACGAGTTTTGAGGACCACATTCATCTGGCTACCGAGCGTACGCTCGCCGCCCTGCGCGAAGCCGATATCGACGCATTGGTAGCAACTTCTTCATCCAACATTCAATATCTGACCGGCTATCGCAGTTGGACTCATCCTCTTTCCGTCGACAACCAGAGTTATGTGGTGCTCTCCTCAGATGGAAAACGCATATTGTGCGTGCCAAGCTCTGATGGCGATTTTATCGCTATGGACAAGTATGACGTCGATGAGTTGCACACCTTTGGCACTTTCTATGTGGAGACAGGTACGCCAAATGCCAACATGACCAAGGCGGAGGCTCGACTAGCCAACCTCTCAACCTCAATGGTGAATAAGAGAACATGGATTGAGGAGCTAGTCGCTGTCTTGGACAGCGAACAGCTGAGTAGCGCCAGGCTGGCAGTCGATCAGGGCCACTTAATGCCAAGTCACTGGAGGTTGATCGAGGAAGGTCTCCCCGACGCCGACGTCCAGGATGCCTTCATGCTGATGCTTCGGGTGCGAGCCGTGAAAACGTGTTATGAGATCGAGATGTTGCGCCAATCTTCCACCTGTACCGAGAAGGCTATTATGGATTCACTGGCAGTCGCAGCTAATCACGCTACCGATATCGAGATCCAAAGCGCATTCAAGAAGAGCCTCATCGATTCCGGCGCCGAACACCTGTTCAGCGCTATTGGCGTGGGAACGCGCTCGTGTTTCCCCAACGTCGTGCCTGAAGGTACCCATCTCGAACGGGGTGGGCTGCTCCGATACGACGCCGGATGTCGCTTCCAGGGCTTCCCTTCCGACCTTGCGCGAAACGCCGTCATCGGAACGGCCCCCGAAAGGGTACGACAAATCTATCAGGCGATGTTGAACGGCGAAGAAGCTGCCATCCAGTTCATGCGACCAGGCGTGCTGGCCAGTGAGGTGTTTGAAGTCGCGATGGAAGCCACGCGCAAGAGCGGCGTCTCGCACTACCGCCGCCACCACTGTGGTCATGCCATCGGCCTCGATATCTACGAGTCCCCCATCATCCGTCCCGATGATTCAACACCCCTTGAAGCGGGTATGACATTTTGTATCGAAACACCGTACTACGAAGTAGGCTTGGGGGGCATTCAGGTCGAAGATCTGGTGGTCGTCACCGAGGATGGTTCTGAGCTGCTGACAGCACTGAGTCGCGACCTTTTTGAATTGTAGGGCTTCCAGAAGAAGAGCGATACTGGGTGATCAAGCGGCCTTAAGATCGGCGTGCGGAAATCTGTGCAACAGGCTCCTATACACTGCGTGATGGTGTAGTGGAAGCTGTATGGGAGATCTCGGCGAGGTGGAAGGCACATAGGAGAAGGAGGGGTTGGATTATGTATGGTTATCGGGCGCGACTTGGTGTGATTATGCCCTCAGTGAACACGGTCATCGAGCCGGAACTAACCCGCTGGTGCCCAACAGGTGTCTCCGTTCACGGGGTCCGGTTGAAGCGCGGGGGTGCTGATACCGTCGAGGAGATCGAGAAAATGAACCGGGGAATAGAGGAAGCAGCAACGCTACTCAAAGATGCCAGGGTGAACATCGTTCTCTATGGTTGCACAGGAGGTAGCTTCTACAAAGGGAAAGACAGCGATTCGGAGATCACAAAGAGGGTAGAAGCCATCGTCGACATCCCCGTGATCACGGCCAGCCGTGCGATCAAGGAGTTGCTCATTGCGAATAGCATCAAGAAGATTGCCGTCGCAACGCCCTACCCACAAAACCTAGATGATCTTCTCACCCAGTATCTCCTAGGGGCGGGCATCGAGGTCGTGGAGGTCAAGGGCTTGGGTATGGCCTCCCAAGATGTCGGTGATCTTCCTTCCTACGCTTCCTACCGTCTCGCCCGTCAGCTTGAGTTGGGAGAGGCGGAGGCCATCTTAATCAGCTGCACCAACTTTCCGTCACTTGAAACCATTCCGTCTCTCCAGCGGGATACTGGATTGCCGGTGATTTCTAGCAATTCGGCCCTTATGCTGAGTGCATTGGCGACTTTAGGCATCGACGCGGAGGGCTCTATGCCACAAGAAATCGCGGCCAGGTGGCAGGTATCGAAGTGGCGAACTTAAGGGGTGATGAGACCGCCTGTGGAAGGGCAGAAAACATAGAAGGTTTCGTAGCTACTGATCACGACCCGGGAATCCGGGGGAAAGGAGGTTATAGGCCACGAGGGAGAACCATCAAGCAGGCAGACTTTCCCATATGGATCTTCTCGTAGAAGGTTATGAATGAGGAGGAAGAAAATGTTGACTAAATCCAAGCTCGTTATGAGGTTGCTGTTGTGTTTTGCGGTTGTAGGCGTCCTGTTAGGCGTCACTGCGTGTTCCACGACTGAACCAGAGGCCACGACNNCCAGAGGCCACGACTGAACCAGAGGAAGAGAAGGTCACTTTGAAAGTCGCGGTACCTTCCCTCGGTTTCACCGCTGATCCACAAATGTCCACCCAAGGCACGGCTTTCAACCTGTACTATGCGGTGTTCGATGCCCTCACCAATATCGATGCGGAGGGCAATGCGGCGCCGGCACTAGCCACGTCGTGGGAGCTTGTTGACGAAACCACTTGGGAGTTCAAGTTGCGCGAGGGTGTGAAGTTCCACAATGGCGAGGTATTCAACGCCAACACTGTCAAGTGGGGCATCGAACGGATTAAGAATCCTGAGACCGAGACTCCGGTTGCGGGGCGCATCGGCTTGGTGGACTCGGTTGAGGTCATCGACGATTACACTGTGCGGATTCATACCAGTGCGCCCGATCCCATCCTCGACAAACGGCTCGCGGTCGTTTTCATGGATCCGCCAGGGTACTTCGAGCAGGTCGGTGCTGACGAATTCGCACAGCATCCGGTCGGCACGGGCGCGTTTGAACTGGTGGAATATGAGAAGGACGATCACTGGACGGCGGTCGCTGCCGAGGATTCGTGGCGCGGCAAGCCCGGTGTGGATGAGTTGATATTGTACATGATGCCGGAGGCCGCGGTGCGCATGGCAGCACTCCAAGCTCATGACGTAGACATCTCTAGTCAACTCACCATCAATCAGATCGAGGAACTGCAGTCTGCTGGTTACAAGGTGGGTGAGGCGTGGATGCTCCGGACCTATGGAATATGGTACAACGAGATGTACGATACACCCATCCGGGATCAAATGGTGAGGCAGGCGCTCAACTATGCCGTTGATAAACAGACCATCATCGACCAACTTATGGGTGGGCACGCCAAACCCGTTAAGGCTCAACTTGTGGGTGAGGGTGGATTTGGTTTCAATCCGAATCTAGAAGATTACCCATACGATCCCGACAAAGCCCGCGAGTTGCTGGCAGAGGCAGGGTATCCGGAAGGCTTCACCGTAGAGATCGGTTTCGCTCCCATCTACATAGGGTTCGATGAGACGCTTGATGCTGTAATGGGTTATCTCGCCGATGTAGGTGTACAGTTGGAGGTAACCCGTTTCGAGGCAGCCGAATGGGGCAGGATGTGGGGTGATGGAGATTATCCTCCCCTGTTCGTCAATGGCATCAACTACTACCCGGTGAATGACGCTGACTTCGCTCTTCAGTGGATGCAATCGGATGTCAGACAGTGGTACAGCAACCCTCGTTTTGACGAGTTGTTTAAGCAGAGCAGGACAGAAATTGATAAGGAGAAGCGTAGGCAACTCTTCTACGAAATGGCCGAGGTGCTACGTGAGGATCCGCCTGCCTTGTTCCTCTACCAGCCATCGGACCTAACAGCGATGGCCACCAACATCGACGGTTTTCAACCCAGATCGGATCTTGTAATATGGTTTGACAGCATAACGAAGACCGAGTAGGGCTATAGACCTAACGATCCACTTCATGTTCGATGGCGTGAACGCTTGAAGTAGAGGGTAGGTCGCCACAAATGATTCAAATTCCAGTTATGCGATGATCGATTGCGTTTGTGTGCGGCCTACCCTTCTTGGTGTGACAGCGGTGGTTCCGGTTGTTTGGACAGAATTTCGTAGGCGATTGGTGATGAACCGCAGGTTGATGGGGTGTCCACAGGGTGGCGCGGCGTCCCGCTCAGGGCGCAGCGCGTGGCACGGCGGGCAACCCGGGTCATGTTCACGCCGCTTGCCTCACTTCGTTGATGGCGGAGTATGCCCCCTCCGGCGTCCGACCGTCAAGTGCCTGGTGTGGCCGGCGCCCGTTGTAGAACTCGAAGTAGCGCTCCAGCGCCCCGTTCGCTTCGCGCGGACTCTCGTAGGCGTGCAGGTAGACCGCCTCGTACTTCACGCTTCGCCACAGTCGCTCGACGAACACATTGTCGATCCATCGGCCCTTGCCGTCCATGCTGATGCGGATGCCTTGGGCCTGGAGCACTGCGCTGAACGCGGAAGCGGCAAACTGCGCACCTTGGTCGGTGTTGAAGATCTCCGGGCTCCCGAACCGATTGAGCGCTTCCTGGAGCGCCTCGACACAGGAGTCCGTGGCGAGCGTATTGGACGGCCGCCAGGCGAGCACCTTGCGACTGGCGAGGTCCAGGATCTCCACCAGGTAGAGAAAGCCCCTGGCCATCGGCAGATAGGTGACTTCGGCCCGCCCACACTTGGTTCGGCAGCTCGATGCAGCACCCGAGAGCAGGTACGGGTAGAGCGTGTGCCCTTGCTCCGGGAGGCTCGTTCGCCGCTTGCGGTAGATCGCCTCCAGCCCCATGCGGCGCAGGAGCGTTCTCACGTGCCGGCGACCCACGGCCAAGCCCTCGAGCTTGAGCATCGCAGCGAGCTTGCGCGCCCCCAGGAATGGATGCGCGAGGCGCAGCTCATCCAGGCGGCGCATGAGCGCGAGATCCGCCGCACTCACTGGCCGAGGCTGGCAGTAGACCGAAGAGCGCGACAGCTCAAGCAGTTCGCACTGACGCACGATAGGCAGGGCGGCCTCCCGATTGATCATCGCTTGGCGCTCGCCGCGGGGAAGCGCCCGGGCGCGTTGGCTAAAAACTCACGTTCCATGGTGAGCTCCCCGATCTTGGCGTGTAGCTCCTAGATATGGTGCTCGGAGTCTGCCGAGCCCGAGTGGCCATTGGCGAAGAGCTCGGGGGCGTGTTCCAGCAGCTGGCTCTTCCAAGTCGTGATCTGATTGGGATGAATGTCGTGCTGCCGAGCAAGTTCAGCCAAGGTCTTGTCGCCACGGAGTGCCTGAAGCGCCACTATGGCCTTGAACACGGGGGGATGGTTCCGCCGGGGTCGTTTCATCGTCGCTGCTCCTTTCAACGGTAGGAATAGAGCAGTTCATCCACTCATGTCTGTGTCCAAGAAACCGAGGCCACCTCTGACAGCGAAAGAGAAATCCCTATGGGCCGATTAATAGCTAGGCGTCTGCTTCAGTTGATCTTGGTAGTCGTAGTCATCCAGACGGTTCTATTCTTCATACTTCGACTATCAGGGGACCCGGTTTCGCTGTTGGCACCCGCCGACGCCTCACCGGAGTTCGTGGAAGATCTCAGGGAAAGAATGGGCTTCAACGATCCGCTGTATGTGCAGTATCTACGATTCGTCCAACATACTGCGGTTCTTGATTTCGGCGAGTCCTTCCTGACCCATCGCCCAGCTATCGAAATGGTCTTTGATCGATTGCCCGCCACGGTGGAATTGGCAGGTGGGGCACTTGTCCTCATCATTCTGGTGGCCATCCCCCTGGGTGTCTTCGCCGCGATGGGTCACGGTAAGTCATATGGCCATTTCCTTACCCTGATCGTTGTGATTGGCCAAGCTATGCCGAGCTTCTGGTTAGGGATTCTTCTTATCATGGTTTTCTCCGTTGATTTGCGTTTGCTCCCCTCCTTTGGTCGAGGGGATCTTAGTCACTTGATCCTGCCCTCAGTAACATTGGCCGCGTGGTTTATGGCTAAGACGACGCGCGTGGTTCGAGCGGAAATGCTGGAGGTCCTGAGACAAGATTACATTCGTGCCGCTCACGCCAAAGGCATACCCTATCACTTGGTGGTCAGTAAACACGCCTTCCGAAATGTGTTGATAACGTTGACCACAGTGTTAGGATTGGATGTGGGGCAGCTTCTCGGTGGAGCCATCACCACTGAAATCGTCTTCGCTTGGAGCGGAATGGGCCGCCAGGTGGTCACAGCTGCTTTGGCCCGTGACTACAATGTGGTTCAGGCCAGTGTTTTCGTCATCGCCATCATAGTTGTTGCCGTCAACCTGGGGACGGATATCCTCTACCATTACCTTGATCCGCGCATACGCGCCCAGTAGGCCTCGGAGAGTCTTTCTTGAGAAAGCAACTCGAAATGACAAGCAACACAGCCGATGATCTTAGCAAGGAAGTATCCTGGATCAGAATGGTCGCTTCCGAATTCGTTCGGAGCAAGGTCAATGTGGTCGCTCTCGGCCTTTTTATCATCAGTGTCCTCACCGCCCTGTTCGCTCCGACGGTTGCCCCACACGACCCTTTGTCCCAGGATCTGATGAAACGCTTGCTTCCCCCAGCATGGATAGGTGAAGGCACCGGTGAGCACATCCTAGGGACGGATACGGTCGGTCGAGATGTATTGAGCAGGGTCGTTTTTGGAGCTCGAATTTCGATGGGTATTGGTCTCACCTCCGCAACAATCGCCGGTATATTCGGGGTATTGATGGGACTCATATCCGGCTTCTTCGGACGTGGCATTAGTGACCTGATCATGCGTATCACAGATGCGCAGCTATCGTTCCCCTTTATCATTGTGGCCATCACCATAGCGGCTGTCGTGGGTTCAGGGCTGTGGAAACTGATCATTATCCTGACGCTCTGGGGATGGGCTCCTTTCGCTCGCGTCGCGCGTTCCAGTGTCCTCTCACTGAAGGAACGCGAATTCATCCTCGCCTCTCGGGCTTTGGGAGCTCATGAGCTTCGGATCATGTTCTTCCATATTCTCCCAAACATCCTTTCGGCTGTGGTGGTCATCTGGACGTTCACCCTTGCACAGATGATCTTGGCGGAGAGTACGCTCAGCTTCCTGGGGTTCGGGATTCAGCCGCCTACGCCATCGTGGGGCGAGATGTTGACCACAGGGCGCCAGTATATCAGTAGTGCCTGGTGGCTGAGCATCTTCCCTGGCGTTTCCATCATGCTGACCGTCCTCGCTGTCAATCTGCTGGGAGATGGTCTTCGAGACGCGTTAGATCCCAACCTGCGGGTATGAACGGTTTTGGATTATTCATGATGCAAGTCGACATCTATCCAAGGGCACGATGTTCGATTATCATGTAGCAGAATATGGGCGTGTAGGAAGTAATCCGAGGGTCGAGTGACACAGACAGGAAGTTCTGATCATACAGCCCTACAGCCTTTACTCCAAGTGAAGGACCTGAGAACCCATTTCTTCACCCGCGACGGCGTCGTCCAGGCCGTTGACGGCGTGGATCTCACCATCCAACACAATGAGATCATCGGACTAGTGGGCGAATCCGGTTGTGGCAAGTCCGTGACGGCCCTCTCTATTATGCGCCTGTTGGATCATCCGGGGCGCATCGTGAGTGGAGAGGTGACCTTCGATGGCACCTCTATCCTTGACCTTTCTGAAAGGGAGATGGTCGATTTGCGGGGGAGCCGAATCTCGATGATCTTCCAGCAACCTCAGTCCAGCCTCAACCCCATCTTCTCGGTAGGTGAACAGATAGCGGAGATGTTCCAAATCCATCAAGGCATGCACAAAGCGGCAGCCTTGGATAAAGCGATTTCCTTGCTATGTGAAGTGGGGATTCCCGACGCGTCCACGCGGGCTAAATCCTATCCCCATCAGATGTCAGGCGGCCAGGCGCAACGCGTGATGATTGCTATCGCGCTGGCACTCAATCCGGAGTTGCTCATCGCGGATGAGCCCACGACAGCCCTTGACGTCACAGTGCAAGCCCAGATCCTGGATCTGATCCGCGATCTAAGCAGACGCATTAATACAGCGGTGCTCCTCATCACACATGAACTGGGTGTAATTGCCGAGATGGCCGATCGAGTAGCGGTGATGTATGCTGGACGAATCTTGGAGACAGCCCACACTAAAGACTTGTTTGCGAAATCCTCTCATCCCTACACCCAAGGGTTGATCAATTCGATTCCCGTTTTGGGGAAGGTCGAGAAACGTTTGAATGTTATCCCCGGCTCTGTGCCCAATTTAGTCGAACTGCCCGACGGCTGTCGTTTCGCCCCCCGTTGCCAGGCGCGCCGTGAGTACGACTTGGAGATATGCAATGAACAAGAGCCAGACCTTGTCCTGATTGGCAATGGCCACAAGGTACGTTGCTGGCTTCACCAAAGTTCCGAAGGCCGCCAGGTACCTCTGGCAACTGATGGGGGTAATGAGAGTTGATCTTACACTGGCGTACTTCATTCCCGTAAGAGAAAGAGTGTAATGGGTAAGCAAACAGAACTCACAGCAGATAAAGACAACAACGCCCTCATTCAGGTTCAGAATCTGGCGAAGTATTTTCCGGTCGACGATGGCCGGCGGAGGCGAGTCGTGGCCTGGGTGAAGGCCGTCGATGGTATATCCTTCGCAATCCAGCGAGGGAAAACCTTCGGCTTGGTTGGGGAGTCCGGATGCGGCAAAACCACTGCTGGACGCACCATCATCCGGTTGATGGAACCCACTCATGGAACAGTACTTTTCGAAGGTAAAGACATCCATTCGCTGAAAGGACAAGAGTTAAAAGCCATACGACGCGATATGCAGATCATCTTTCAAGATCCGTATTCCTCTCTCGATCCACGCGTGCCGATTGGGAAGTCGATCTCCGAAGGGCTGCAGATTCATGCTATTGGGACGAAGCGAGAGCGACGCGAATTGGTGATGGAAATGTTGTGCAAAGTCGGGCTTGAGCCTTACCATGCCGGGCGCTACCCTCATCAGTTCTCCGGTGGCCAGCGACAACGTATTGGTATCGCACGAGCCCTCGCACTCCGGCCGAAATTCATCGTCGCAGACGAGCCGGTTTCTGCTCTGGATGTGTCCGTCCAGTCACAAGTCCTCAACCTTCTCAAAGATTTACAAGAGGAATTCGACCTGACCTACCTTTTTATCGCGCACAATATGAACGTAGTCGAGCACGTCTCCGACAGGGTGGCCGTGATGTATCTGGGAAAAATCGTCGAGTTAGCGTCCCGAGAAGAGCTATTTGGAAGGTCGCTGCATCCATACACTCAAGCGTTGATGTCAGCAATTCCTATCGCTGACCCGGAGGTTAGGCGCGAACGCATCATCTTGTCCGGCGACTTGCCCAGCGCTCTCAACCCACCATGCGGCTGCCGTTTCCACACCCGTTGTCCCATCGCAGTGGATCATTGCTCAGTCGAGGAACCCTTGCTGAATGAAATCGAGCCTGAGCATCATGTGGCTTGCTGGCTGGTCAACTGAGGGAGATCGGGGCGTACTCGGTAGACGAACAGAAGAGTGTAGCTTTCCGCGGATCGAATGAAGGTTACGTGTTCATCATCCCTAATCATGGAGAATCGTTCACAAGTCCGTATCACATGGGCCAGCAGATCTGTATCGTGTCAGCCAAAGTGGGGCAAATCGGGGCTCCAAGTTGAGACACACTTCTGCAGCCTCGACGGTCAGGCGGCCAGGATCAGCGACTGCGTGTGCTGACGACGCCGCGCCTCTAGTGTTTGTGGTTTGATCTCCTCACGTTTGGACAGAATCTCCTTGACCCTCCCGAAGAAGACGTCCGCCGGCGTGACGTTGTCCAGCGACTCATGGTACCGCTGGTGGTTGTAGTAGTCTACGAAGCGGCCAATCTCCCGTTCCAGGTCCCACGGGAACGCGTAGTTCTGCAGCTGGATCAGGTTCTTCATCGAGC
>JAFNFZ010000001.1 GCA_017885485.1 Chloroflexota bacterium | reverse complement strand
GTCACAAACATGCTCCTTGGCTGTGTTGAGCCAAGTCGCACGCTTAGCCCTACATCAACAGAAAACTGGCAGCCCTATGCTGCCAGTCATAGAACGATTCGGATTGGGGCCTGGGGCCCACGATCACGACGGGCGCACTATACCATGCTTGGTCCCAGCTGTCCAGGACCCGTTCTGGTGCATTGCATCTGACCGGCTGGCCTCCGCAGGTGCCCTCGGCGATGCCTCGGCCGCCGACTGCAGCTGTGACGCCAACCATGACCTGGCCGGGCCGCAAAGCACACTGTGGCCGCTGCGCAGCGATCCCCCCTCACACAAGACGCAACGCTGGACCGCGGGCGAAAAGCATAATGTGGCCGAAAAGTGCGGGTTGGTAGGTATGAAGTGGCCGAGAGTGCAGGCTTGCGGGTGGTGTGCTCAACAGAGCATCACAAGGTCCCAGGAGTGTTCGCCGACATCTTGGGCGGTACTGACTCCCTGCACTGGCCACTGCTGCGCCGGCCCTCGTCGTCTCCAGCCCCCGATTCCTCTAGAGCAGTGATTTCGCCAGCGCCACTGCACGGCTGGCGTCCGGCGCGTAGCCATCGGCGCCGATTTCCTTGGCGAACGCATCTGTGACAGGTGCTCCTCCAATCATGACCTTCACCTGACCGCGGACGCCCAGGTCCTCAAGTGCCTCGATCGTGGAGTGCATGTTCCGCATCGTGGTGGTCAGGAGCGCCGACATCCCAATGATACGCGCGCCGCTAGCCCGCGCTGCCTCAGCGAACTTGGCCGGCGGCACATCTGTGCCCAGGTCAACGATCTCAAAGCCGGCACCCTCCAGCATCATCCCCACCAGGCTCTTGCCAATGTCGTGCAGATCTCCCTTCACCGTTCCCAAGACGACCTTGCCGACAGCCTTGACGCCGTCCTCGACCAGCTGAGGCCTCAGGACTGCTAGCCCAGCCTGCATAGCACGCGCGGCCACCAGCATCTCTGGGACATAGAACTCCTGCCGTTCGAATCGGGCTCCGACCTCCGCCATTGCCCCTATCAGAGCCTCAGTCAGGACTATCGCCGCCGGCAGTTTGGCTTCCACCGCCTTGCGCACGCCCGCCTCGACCCCGGCGCGGTTCCCGTTGATTACGTCATCGTACACACCTTGGAGTATGTCATCCATGTCTGTTCAACCCTTCTAGTCCTTGTGCGCTTGTTGCTACGCGCGGACTGCCGTGCATTTGACCCTTCCATGCAAGCATCCCGGACCGAGTGCGGCCTCCAGCCGCACGCCAACTACTCGCAAGGACGACGCGACTATTGAGACTTGGTTCGGCGCTACTCTCCTCGGACAGCCCCGTCCAGCGCGGCAGGTCCTATGTCTGTACCCAAGCCACCGAACTCCTCGTGCAGGGCGATGGTCCTGCGTCTATCCCGGGTCGCAGGTAGGTCCGGTTGCCTATCCCGAGAAAGGGTGAGAACTGGCCAGCCAGCCTTCCTGCCTCCCGCGCACGTCGGGCTCCCTCAGCTTCCAGATGGCCTATTCCGGGGAACAGCTTCAACTTTGCATCCCACATTGCCTGCCGTGGCTCATGGCACCTGCTCCCGCACGGCTGCCGACGCTATCTCTGATCCGTCGTTTTCGAGTGTGTCAACGTGAAGTACTCAATGTCGTTTCTGGCTCCACATTGGGCCTCGTTGGATCCTCATGAAACACCTCATGACAAACACGATCCAGCAACAGCACCTTCTCTACGCTGCTCCTGACGTCCTCTAGAACGCTTATCCCATCGAAAAGCAACATGTAAGGCACATCATAGCAGGTCGCTTTCACTTGAAGTAGGCGCGACCGCATCTGCTCCTCTGTCGCCATGAGTACTTCAGACACAGGATGCAGCCGCTTCATTATGCTCGAACCGGATCGCTTCCCGAATAGCTCCACGGCTGGTTGCAGCTTGGTCCACGGGCCAACGTCCATCATGCGCAGCTTCGAGATTCGCGCCAAGAGCGGCAGCAATTTGGTGCAATCCCCACAGCTATGCCAGTAGTCAATCCCTCCGAAGTACTCGGCCAACTCCCTCTCATAGGGCAGCACGAACTCCTCGTACAATGCCGGGGATATCCAAGGGACCCCAACTTCATCATCACCCAAGATGATAGGGTCGAGAGCTTCTCGACCCAAAAACCGCGCTCTTTGCGTCCACCAATCCTTCATGCACTCGTTGGCGAATGCCATCATCGCATGGACGAAAGGCGGGTCATCCATCATGTCTAGGGCAAGACTGGTGATCCCTCTCAGGTGAAACAGGAGCGAGAAGGGACCCGTCAGCCACGTAGTGAACTCCACACGAAAATCACCGGGCAGAATATCCCTCGCTTCGCTATACATTCGGTGAACCAAGGGGGACAAACCCGAAGTATAGAAGTCCGGCCTCTTGAGTCCAGCAAAGCTTGCCTTGTCCTTGATAACAGGGCCTTTGATCCAAGGAACCGCGTCATCAGCGTATACAGGCGTCATACCGAATAGGCTGGGGGCAAAGAAACCAAGCTGACTTATGAGAATCGTCTTGCCTACAACTGCATCGTGGTGAAGGTTCTCGAAATTCCAGATGGCTTGCTCCAAGGCAAAACAGATGTGAGTCCGAGCGTCTCTGAAGACGCGCTCGAGGTTGTACCCAAACAGGCTGGCGTAAAAGGTGGCATCAGGAAGGAAGACAAAGGGCGCCCTCCCGGTTGCCGCAATCGGGTTCGGGTACGCAAACATACTGCTGTTACTTGTAGCCGCAGTGGCGCGATCCCACAGATCACCCCATTCCGGCGTCGAGCACTCCTCACAGATCTCACGAACTCGATCAAGCAGCCTCGGCAGATTGGCATTCATCACGATGCTGTCCTCATATCGTGCTATGTCGTCTCCTGCCTTGGCATTGTCGCCGCAGCCCGCAAGATCCCCTGGATGATTCGCTTGTATCCTGTACATCGGCAGAGGTTGCCGCTAATTGCCGACTCAACTTCCTCAACGCTCGGTTTCGGGCAGGCTATCAGCAGAGCCAACGCTGACATCACAAACCCCGGAGTGCAATAGCCGCACTGTACACCTCCTGCCTCAGCGATCATCTCTTGAAGTGGATGGGGCGCCTCTGTGGAGCCCACCCCTTCAATAGTGGTGACCGAACAGCCGTCTGCCTTCATCGCCGGCAGGAGGCATGCGTTGACCGCCCTGCCATCAAGCAATACCGTGCATGAACCACACTCCCCTTCTCGACAGCCGCCCTTCGTGCCTCGTAGATTCAGGTCCTCCCGAAGCACATCAAGCAGCGTGCGCGTCCCAGTAACGCTCAGCGAGACCGTTTCGCCATTCAAAGTCATTCGTAGACTAGGCATCGTATGTCCCTGTTACTCTATCCGCGCTCGAATGTTCTCCAGCGCGCGACGCACTAGACCCCGCACCGCCAACCTTCGATAGCCAGCCGAGGCGCGAATGTCGTCAATGGGCTTTGCTAGCTCACTTGCCAAGGAGCCCGCCTTTCCGATTGTGTTTGTGTCTAGAGCCCGTCCCACCAGAAAGGCCTCCACATCCCGGACTCGCATAATCGTTGGCGCCACAGCGCCTAGGGCAATCCGGGCGCCCTCCACCCGACCATGATCGATCCGCAAGACCGCGCATACGCTAACAACGGCAATGGCCATTGCCCTCCGCCGCCCCAGCTTCTCGAACGCTCCTCGCTCTTCTTGATCGGGGATGTCGATACACACGTGGGTTACCAACTCGCCATCCTTCAAGTCTATCCGTCTAACATCCAAGATGAAGTCTTCAATGGGGACCAATCTGGATCCGCGAGGACCAGAAACATGGATCGTGGTATTCAACACGTAGAGAGGCGCGAGAGTATCTCCCGCCGGCGAAGCGTTGGTAATGTTGCCCACAAGCGTGGCCACATTCCGGACTTGCACCCCTCCGATTGTGCGGATCGCATCTGCCAAGAAAGGCACCGCTTGCGTGAAAGCTGGCGAGGCCAAGAGCTGGCTATATGTGATAGCGCTGCCGATACGAACGTGTCCACCGCCGACCGAAAAACCCTGCAGTGAGCGTATCTTGGTCAGATCGATAAGAAGTTCTGGATGACACCTCTGTTGCTCCATGAGCAATAGGAGATCCGTGCCGCCAGCGATGAACCTAGCTCGTTCACCGAACTGCTCCTTGAGTTCAATGGCTTCCTCAACGCTGCCGGGGAAGCGGTATTCGGTTTCTGTGGGGGCTGTGTTCAATACCAGTCTCCTCCGCCCTGGATCACGCTGTCATTCTCGCTTCAAAGCGCGGCGCATTCAGAACGGCTTCCCGATTCTCTGTGAACACCTCATAGAGACGCTTGTACGCAACCACAGCATCCGTGCTTGGCATCTCGCACGGCCGTTGCGCAACCATTCCATCCGCGGCAGCCGCAAAACCCGAGTAGTGCCCTACTCCCACAGCCACAACCATGGCATCGCCCAGTGTTGAATCTCCGCACGAATGCATTACTGGTACATTCAATACATCTACGATGATCTGCCGCCACAGCGCGCTCCGTGCTCCGCCTCCAGTCAGGTAGAGCTTGTGAAGATCGAAGTCAAGGCGTGCAAACTCATCGAAAATCTCACGCAAGGCAAGGGCCACGCCCTCCAAGACGGCCCGGGTCAGCTCCGCTCGGCCATGGCCAATACCCAAATGGAGTAAGGCGCCGCGCGCATCTGGATTAGGCTTCGGCGTACCACGCCCGGTGATATATGGCAGAAAAAGGACGCCTCGACTCCCAATTGGCACCCTCTCCACTCCCGCAAGAAGCGCATCGTACGCAACCTGGTCACGTGCAAGTCCAAACTGATCCGCCAACCACTGAAGACTACTAGCTGCGCTGCACGTGAAACCCCCGCCAATCCAAAGCCCATCTACGTACGGCCACGTGAAGAGAGACCGTCTCAGCACAACCTCCGGGTCAATACGGTTCGGAAGCACTACCCGTGCCGCGCCATTGGTGCCAATTGAAGCGACGCTATCTCCGAGGCTTATGGCGCCACTACCCAACGTGGCAGCGGCCCCGTCGTTGAGGCCGGCAAAGACAGGCAGACCGGCCTTAAGCCCGACTTGACGAGCGATGGAAGGACGCAATCCACCCGCCACTTCAGTGCATGACAGAATACTTGGGAGCCTGTTGATGTCCCAGCCGGAGTATTCGATCGCGGGTGGCCACCAGTAGCTTGAGGCTGGCCCACTGGAAGGGTCAGTCGTTGCTCTGCCCGTTAACCAATGCAGCAAGAAACCCTTGATCGGTGTGACAAAAGCGGCCTTAGCGATGATCTGTGGGTATTCCTCCTTCATCCAAAGGAGTTTCGCCTGGAATGCCCCCAACGGTGGGCCCAGCCCGATCCAGTTGGGGCCTACTGCCTCAAGGAGGCGTTTACCATACGGAAAGCACCGCACATCTTGCCATGTGGGGCAAGGCGCAAGCGGACTGCCGTCTTCGCCGACAACAACAATCCCTGGCCCAAAAGTAGACAATGCCAGGCCTACAACATCTCGCTTCCGAGACCCCAACTCGGCAACGATCTCACAGAGTCCCAAGCTCAAGGCATCGATCCAGTCTTTCGGATCTTGCTCGGCCCACCCCTCCTGAGGGAATCCCGTCAAGTATCCATGCTTCACTTCAGCCAAGAGATGACCGTTCCGGTCAAAACACGCGACCTTCCCGTTTGTGGTCCCTAGATCCATGCCAATGAAGAGTGGATCCCTCATGGGCTCAGGCGTCTCGCCTTTCCTCAAGCATCTTCCAGGCTTAGGAGAATGCGCTCGGGCGTCGCGGGCAACTCCGTTATTCGGGCCCCAACTGCATCGTAAATGGCGTTGAGGATGGCGGGGATGATGGGCACTACTACAAGTTCAGCCATCCCCTTCGCCCCCAGCTCATTCGATGGCACCGGCTTTCCCACGAAACTGTAGGTGATCTCCAACGGCATATCGTACACGCTTGGGATCAGGTAGGTTGCCAAGGTGTCCGTCTTCACCATGCCATTCTCCTGAACGAGATCCTCCATTAGCGCATACCCCAATCCCATCGCCATTCCACCGTCAACCTGCATCTCAGCACCCTTCTGGTTGATGATCCTGCCTGCGTCTACAAAGGTGGAGACGCGAAGGACTTGCACCTCTCCTGTATTAGTATCCACCTCTACCTCGGCAATATAGGTGGCATATGCATACTGGTTTACCGCGTAGCCTTGGCCCAAGTCATCCAGAGGCTCAGTCATTGGGGGCTGATGACTGGCCGTTCTTGACAGCGATAATCCCATCTGCCTACATGCCCTAACGACGTCAGCGAGGCCTACTTCGACCCCCCCTCGCCCAAAAAGAGAGTGCCCTCGAATCACGATCTCTTCTGGAGGACAATTCGCGATTTCGGATCCGGCGATTCGCAACGTCTCTATGAGCAATCCGGCCGCCCTTAACGCCGCACTCCCAACCACCTCAGTGAATCGTGACGCTCCCGTGGCGCCGCCGTCAGGGGTGACGCCTGTATCAGGATCAAGAAACTCAATGCAATCCAGAGGGTAACCGCCAAATGCCTCCGATACAATCTTGCAGATCGTTTCAGTGCTACCTTGCCCGATGTCCGATGCGGCCACTCCGATTCTCAGTCGTAGGTCCTCCGCCAATTCGATTCGGACAGTCGCGCTGTCCACGGCTCCGAAATGATAGTTGGATCCTTGCCAGGCGGACGCGAACCCCATGCCGCGCTTCTTCATCGTCCTTCCCTCACGTCCACGCCTACACTTAGAGCCGCAGCTTCCAGCGTGTCCACGAAGTAACATCCGGGGGGAAGCCGCCCCGTAATCGCGCTGTCCCCCTCGCGGAAAGCGTTGATCCAGCGCAACTTGAGCGGGTGGATCCCAAGTCGCCTAGCAAGCTGATCCATCTGGGATTCGACTGCGAATTCCACTTGGGGCGTACCAAGTCCTCGCATACCACCCGATGGGACATTGTTCGTATACACTAGCCGCCCATGGACATAGGCATGCGGCACTCGGTATGGACCCGTAGCTTGAACACATGCGAAGTCGAACACGATCATCGAGAAACTGGTATAGGCGCCATTGTCCCAGATCATCTCCACCTGAGCCGCCGTCAGATGGCCATCCGCACGGGCACCCAACTTGTGGTGGATGCGCACCCGCGAACGCTTGTTGTGTACTCGCAGCGATTCCTTTCGGTCGAACACCATCCGAACAGGACGGCTAGTGTAGCTAGCTAAGAGGGCAGCAAATAGACCCTCCTGATTGTGTTTGCCTCCGAAAGAGCCGCCAGGCGGAAGGAATATCACTCTGAAACGCTCCTCGGGCCTATAGAGGATCTGGCTCAGCGCGAGGCGGTCATCGTAGATATTCTGAGAGCCCCTCCAGAGGGTGATGTGGCCGTCCTCACCGGGGGCTGCCACCGCTGCTTCAGTTTCTAGATACGCGTGATCCACCCACGGCAAGACATAGGTATCCTCCACGATCACGTCAGCCTGCGCCATCCCTACCTCAATGTCACCGTGAACAATCCGCCGTTCGCCAGCCAAGTTGCCTGCATCATGGACCTGAGGCGCATTGGGGGACAACGCCTCTTCTGGATCAAACACTGCCGGCAAGGGGGTCAGATTCAGTTCGATGGCCTCTATGGCAGCATCGGCGGCGTCTGAAGTCTCCGCGGCTACGATTGCCAGTGGATCAGCTGTGGTCCGAGCTCGACCCTCGGCCAGCAATGGCTGGTCCGGGACAGTCTTGACGAACCTGTTGATACCCGGAACATCCTTGGCTGTGAGAACAGCGTGTACCCCAGGGATACTCTTGGCCTTGCCGGTTAGGATGGCATTGATGCGACAGTGTGGGTAGGGGCTATACAAGGTCTTCCCAGTAAGCATCCCGGGCAAGATGAAATCGCTAGGATAGACCAATTGGCCACAAGCCTTTGCCAGGTGACTCCTCTGTGACGAAGTTCCCTCTTGGGGAACCCAAGTGCCCGGTTCACTGAACAGAGACTCAATCCGTTTCTTCCTGTCGTCCAGTTGCACGCCAAGCTTCTCCTATGGTCTCGGGCCTATTCGCATACGCGCTTTGGCTTCATCCACGAACTGCGCAGGCACGCCTCCTCGCGCCCTACACTACCGAAGCCCGCCTATCCTCGCGCAAGGATTGCGGTTTCCAGTTGTGGTTGGTGTAGCCGCGCCCTCCTCACTTCTTGCCCCTGCATCGGGCGCTCTAGCCAGGGGCCAGCCAACAGGTCTCTTTCATCATCCGCGAGAGAGCCTGTTCCCCAAGTCCCTTGCTGTCCACCCGTCTACCGAGCCATCACCAATGCGCTCCCATCATGCGTGGTGATGGGATACCTCACGAGTCCTAGTAGTTCCCATACTCGTGTATGGTCTCGTACATTGCCATGATGTTCTGCGGTGGCGTTAAGTCCTGGATGTTGTGAATGGGGGCGACCACAAATCCACCACCCGGCATGAGATCATCCAAGCGCCTTCTTGTCTCTTGTTTGACTTCATCAGGCGTACCGAAGGGAAGCACGCGTTGTGCGTCACATATCCCTCCCCAGAACGTCAGATCTTTTCCGAATTCTTGTTTCAACCCTCGGGTGTCCCCCATCCCCTTTGCCCCTACTTGGACCGGGTTGAATATGTCAACCCCAATATCGATGAGATCGGGCAAGAACTCCCGGGTTGACCCACAACCATGGTAGAGGATGCGGGCGTCCGACTTTGTCCTTATTGCATCAATGATCCGCTTCTGCCGTGGCTTTATCCGCTTGCGATACAGCTCCGGAGAAATCATGGGGCCGAGTTGCGTCGCCAAGTCATCGCAGACAGATACTACTTGCACATACTCTCCTACCTCATCAAGCATGTGGGCATAGGCTACGGTTAACAACTCTGCAATGTGGTCCATTAGCTTGTCAGCGAATTCGGGATATGTAAGGAGGTCCATTAGGAAATCCCCCATCCCGCGAAGATACTGTGGACCTTCGAAGACTCCCATTCCGAAGACACATCCTATGACCAGGCCGTAATCAGTGTTCCGGAACAGCGCCTCTGCCTGTTCCCTCAAGCCTCTCCACCTTGCCGGGTCCGCGGGGTCGGGCCACGGAAATTCCTCGAGGGTTCTTAGCGAGGGTTCCTTGAGTGGGTGGCCAACAAGATCAAAGTAGTGCCCACCCTCTTTTGGCATCTTCAGCTCAATCCCCCATTCGCTAAGGAATCTGTAATACCGGTCGTCCTCCTCAACCTGGAGCTTCCAGGATGATCCGCCCTGTTCGCGGATTTGCCTTGTGTCAGCCTTGATGTCATCCTCCAGAAAGGTGTCGGCCAGCGCAGGCAGCTGTTCAACTATGTTCACGATCTTCACTTCGCCGGGATCGCGCCCCAGGTATCTCATCAGGTCGACGTAGGCACCGCGGCAGATGGAAGTCACATCTGTTCCTCCGAGATCATTTGGAACGCGGTCCGGCTCCCTATGATCCAGAGCGGTCAACAGCCTCTGCCGAGCGTTCATGGGTTTCCTCCACCTGGGAGCTAGCAGCCGATTGTTCTTTCGCGCGAGCGTATGCGACTCGCGATCCCGCCTAGTCTCGGCAGCCAGGCACCCGCCCTCACATCCGGGAGCACCCGCAGCTTCCGTTGTCCCTCTATACGCTCCGACCCCAGTACGCCGACTCCAATGCATTGACGGCAGGCGTTGAGAACAGCGTGCCCCTCGCCACCCTCGGCCCTTAGGCATCCTTTCAAGGGCTCATTCTGCCCCTGCCGCCCTCCACTAGCACGCGAACAACCCTCGTGCGTCGTAATCGGCCCCCATGCTTCCATCCCCTTGGCAGCAAGCCGTTCCTCTTCCTCATTCAGGGAGGCCCACAGTAGCATCTCTCTTCAATCGCTATTGTGTCTCTTCAATGCCGCGATCTTCGCGCCTAGCGTATCGCTCACCGGCAACTCGTGCACGATTGTCGCGACCTCGTGTGGACTCAACACACCCCGCTCTGTCACAATCGCCGTAATCAGTTCCGGTGGCGTTACGTCAAAGAGATGCCCCACAACGCGGGATCCCCCTGCCTTCCGACTCCCCATCACATCATCCCGCGCGATTGGAGTCACCCCCCTAGGCAAGTCCAAACGCAAAGATGCACAAAGCTTCCCCGTGTCAGCGAGGACATACACCGGGATCGAGTTCGCGTGGGCCACAAGAGCGATTGGATAGGTCCCCACTTTGCAGCTCGCACTGCCGTCTGCCAATACCGCTTCCGCCCCAACCACCACGACGTCCGCACATGGAACGGCCTCACCAATCGCCGCATCCACGCACACGGACACTGACAGTCCCTCCTCAGCGAGGATCTTGGCGGTTTGGAGCCCATCTCTATTTGGTCTTGACTCCGCCACGAGCACCCGGAATCGCCTCCCGCCCCTCCAAGCGTCACGTAAAGTCCTCAGCACCGTCTCACTCAACGTGAATGTGAACACCGCCCCGTCATCCGGGATGATTGCCGCTCCAAGATGAGCTATTGTTGTTCGCGCCTCCTCTGACCAACTCTCATATCTCTCGGCCAGAAGTGCAATAGCGCTCTTCGTCTCATCGACTCTCAAGTTCTCGGTACGCCCCCTGTCAATCTCCGCCAGAACCCGGTGCATCACATTTAGCGGCGGCGCGTATGCAGGCATGACATCCAGTATTTCGTCGACGCTCGCTTCAAGCTCATTCCAGAGCTCTTGTGAGGTGGCGGCAGCGCTGGCCTCGACGATTCGGGCAAGAGTTCGCATGACCTCACGACCGCTGCGGGCTGCGTGGATGTCCCCCGCCCCGAACTTCCCGGCAATATCACGCGCCTCGGGGTGTACACTCACGCGGCGGCTCTTGTCACCCATTGTGGTCTTCATTCTGCGTCATGGGTTTCCTTCGCGGAATTCCCGCACCCTCTCCATGAAGACTCGCACCCGTGCTGGGTCAACCTCGTTCCAGGTGAGGCCGTCAACCTTGAGACTCGATCCCACGATCACCCCATCGCTCCCTTTCAGGTAGGTCGCAATGTTCTCGGCCTTTGCTCCCGTGTTCAGGAAGACCGGGACATTGGAAGCCGCAGCTCTAACAACCCCCATGGATTCTATGTCTGGTTCCTCCCCAGCCATCGGACCAGAGACGAGGATGGCGTCGGCCAGACACGACACAACAACGCTGTGCGCTCTCTCGGCGAGAGATCTAGTTCCGAGTGGGGACGAGAACTCGGGGGCAATGTTGTAAAGAACACGAACTCCCTCCGCTCCGATCGCTCTCCTGAATCTCAAGGTCTTCCCTGCGTTCGGAGACCACACACCCATATCCGACTCGTATGCGCCACTACATACCTCACGAATGAATGAAGCCCCAGTTGCATACGCGATTGCCATGGCCGCGATCGGATCCCACAGGAAGTCCGCTCCAAAGGGAAGGCTTCGAGGGGCGCATTCCGCAATCACACGCGTCATCGCCGCGACCTGCTCAATGCCTGCACGAAACACGTAGGGGCGATCGTCTTCATTGCAGAACATGATTGCATCGACGCCGCCGTTCACTAGATGCTGAACATCTGCGTGAACCTTCTCTATCAGGTAGTCAATGCCTCCTTCGTCATTGTATCTGGGTGTACCTGGTAACGCCGGGATGTGGGCCATAGCGATTACGGGCTTCTCGTGCTGGAACATAGACTTCGTCCATTGGGTCATCGGATCGTTCTCCGTTTCTGAGTGCGCGTATTCAACACCCCAGTGACACCATCAACGCTATCTTCCCGAAGGGCCATGTTGCGTTTCTGGCGTGCCCAGGCTCCGTGCCTCACCTTGTTGCAGGCGCCGTGGCGGATACTGGCCCCGGCAGGAGCCGTCCCGCTCTGGACTTTCTCTGGAGGCCGACGCGCGACCCCCTCTGCCCCGGACACTACGGCATGGGGACTCTCCTCATCGAGGATCACATTGTTGCCCCAATCACCCGTACAAGAGTCCTCATCCGGGGCGGAAAGCCCCTCGTCGATACTCGGCCTACTCGGCCCCGTCGCGCCGACGTACCTGCCCACGCGCTTCTGGAGCTTCTTCTCGCGCTGCCACTAGCAAGTGAGATCTTGGTCCCCCATCCATCTGTAGCGATTGGCTGCACAGCTCTGCACGTGGCGTCTCCGGACTCGTCAGTTCTACGCTATTCACTCTGGCTTCTGTCCCGGGCGGCTCACTCATTCGACCGCGGCTCAGGTCAAACTACGGATGAACGGCTTGGCCTAATGCCTCTGTGGAACGCAACTACAGGGACCTTCCTCCGATATCATCCGTTCTGTCCCTGAAACCACCTTGCTCCATGACAATGGGTGGACTCACGAACCTTCAGGCCATATTCGGTTCCTGCTTGGCGATGTCACCGCGACAGGGGCGCGCAAATCCACAATCCGGACCCCTGGGTAGACAGGACGCTGGGACGCATCAGTCCTCCTTTAGCCCGATCCCTCACGAAAGCGCCAATACCGTCGCGGCTCCGCAATTGCTTCAGTAAGGGAGATCGTGCTCCCCAACCCCGACCACACACTCAGAACGCACTCTCTCCTCGATCGAGAACCGTGGGAGTTGTCGCGTCAAATGAGGTATTTCCCGTTTTCAAACACTCTACGACCATCAAGAAGGATCTCGCCTTCTCGTCGGAGATCTTTGATGATGTCCCAATGCAGGGCGGATTGATTCACGCCTCCGCACTCAGCATATGCCCTCCCCAGCGCAAGGTGGATCGTGCCCCCGATCTTCTCGTCGTACAGTATGTCGTAGCAGAAACGGTCGATACCGAAATTGGTGCCCACGCCAAACTCGCCAATTCCTCTCGCCCCTTCGTCCATGTCAATCAATCTGCGCAGCAGCTCCACATTGCTGCTCGCTGTGGCCTTCTTCACGCGCCCACGAGAGAACTCCAGCCGGATATCATGTACTAGTTGTCCTACATAGACGCCGGGGAACTCGAAGTAGATGTGCCCCTCTGCGCTATCGTCCACCGGCGCGGTGAAGATCTCACCATCCGGCAGATTGAATTGGCCATCGGCGACTTCGTAGGATCGACCCTTGGTCGAGAAGCTTAGATCGGTGTCTTTTCCGACAATCCGAACCCTTTCTGCCGCTTGGAAGACCCTCTGAATATCGTGGTAGCGCTTCGATTCCTCTGCCCAATCGCGAATTGCCGCATTGAAGAAGAAGGACATCATCTCATCAAGGCTCATGTTGGCTTGTTGGGCAAGGGATTCATTGGGAACGCGGACAAGCACCCATCGTGTCAGCTCATTGCGCATGGCAGAGACTTGACCCATGGCCCGCTTATGGGCCACGATTCTCTCTGGGCTAATGTCGGAGAACTCGTGCGGGTTGCGCCCGCCCCGCAAGCCCACGTAGACATCAGCCCATTCCATGCCGTAGGCCTGCATTCGCGGCACCCACTCTAGTTGCTCTTGATTGCCATACAGCATCAGGTCACGCTCAAGGTACGCGGATTGGTACTCAATATGAGGCAGAGCACCTACCTTCACCGCCTCCCTGTACACGGCCCGGGCCAGAGGGAACGTTTCAACTTCCATCATGGTAATCTGCACCTTCTCGCCCGACCTGGTCTTGGTAGAGTAGTTGACCAGTACCTTGGCCAGTTGCTCCCACAAAGAATCGCTCACCACTCCCTCCTTTCAGTATCCGGGATCCTCGTCTGCAAGAACCCCCAGCTCACAATCGATCGGCCACTACAGATCAATTCCCTCCAGCCACCCCAGTTCCCTCACCGCTCCTTCTGAAAGCCCTGACTCATCATGCATGTCAACCACTATCCACGCACTGAACCGAGCATCAGACCAGAGACAATGTACCGTTGGATAAGAACGAACATCACCATTAGTGGCACGCTGGCCAACATCGCAGTCGTAACTAGGCCCGTGAAGTCAACGTTGTACTGACCAATATTGGCAGCAATCGCGGTGGTGATCAACTGCTTCTCGGGCGAACGAATGAAGGACACCGCAAAGAGGTATTCATTCCAGCTGAGCAAGAAGACAAAAGCCCCAGTGGCCGCCAATCCTGGTCCCAGCAAAGGAAGCAGCATTCTCCGTATTCCTGCAACGCGCGTTGCGCCATCAAGCCAAGCGGCCTCCTCAATATCAATGGGTATGGCATCGAATAGCGTCCGCAAGTTCCATATCGCGAAGGGCAGATTCAACAGCGCATTCGCAATGATGAGCGGGTAGAAGCTGTCGAATATGTTCAGAAAGCCCGCCACCTGAAACAGCGTTATGGCCAGAAGCACGCCAGGGAACAGACGCACCATGATGAGCAGGACCTGGAGAACCTGCTTTCCGGCAAATCGGAAGCGCGAGAAGCCATATGCCGCCAAGCTGGCAATGACTAGATCTACGCAAGCGGCTGAAGTCGCAACAACCATACTGTTTCGCAGAGAGCTTAGTGTGTGCGGGTCGGAGACGACCCTCTCAAAGTTAACAAGCGTGAGCCTGCTCGGCAAGATACCAAGATAGAAAGGATCTGCCGCGTCTCTGAAGGCGGAAATCAACATCCACATGATTGGCAGCAACCAGACGATAGTGACTCCGCTCAAGAGAATATATGGGAGCAATCCTCTGACTCGTTTCATTGTGTAGCCTTCACGTCGCATAGGGACGCCCCCAAGAATCAGTCTCGTTCCATGTAGAAGGTGATCAAGAGTGCAATAGTGGTCGACACCAACAGAAGAACCATGCCTGAGGTGGCTGCTCTGTTCCAGTCCATGTTGAGGAAGGCGAGACGGTAGGTATAGGTGGCCAGGACTTCTGTCCCACGCACTGGCCCACCCTGCGTAGTCACCCAGATCAAATCGAAATACGCTGCCGTAGTTACGAAATCGAACAGTGCCAGGGTCATCAGCACTCTTCTGAGATGCGGTATGGTCACGTGTCTGATTATCCGCAAGGGCGATGCGCCGTCCACCTTCGCGGCTTCGGGCAATTCCGGATCCAGGGTTTGAAGACCCGCCAGAATCATTAGAATGAAGAAGGGCGTGAACTGCCAGATATTGATGCCTACAATCGTCCATAGCGCTGATCCCGGCCGACCGAGAGGCAAGAACTCTGCTGTCGAACCTGCGGCCTTGAGAATCTTCGCAATGGGACTAATGAGAGGGTACGCCCAAAGCTGAGCGATAATGGCAACAACAATGGGACTGAGTGCCCAGGGCAGCAAGATAGCAGTCCGGCAAATGGTCAAGAACCTGCGATTCAGATTCGCATTCAAGCCTAGGGCGAGGATGAGACCCAAGACAACGTGACCAAGGGAACTAAAGGAGGCAAACACGACCGTTTGCCTAACGGCCTTAACGAACAAGGGGGTCGCAAACATGTCTAGGTAGTTCTGTATGCCAACGCCGTAGGACTCGCCCGTGGTTCTTACTATTCTCGTAAGACTCATCCTCGCGACATAGAACATTGGGTACACAGCAAACAGGATAATCAGCAATACAGCGGGAAGGACAAACACATAGCCCGGGCTCATTCTTGCAAGCAATTCCCTCATACGTATTGAGAATGCTCTTCGCCTCTGATTCTTGTCGCCCGCCACAAGCCCTCCTAGTGCCGACCGAGTTCAACAGATGGGGTTGCTTCCCTGATGATGGTCCTTGTCGGCCCGTCCTTGCCGACAGGATTCTGCCATCCATGACCACCTTGCCGTTGGCAACTGTTCGAGTCGCGTTTCCTCCTGGGAGGTGTCGCTGAGCGCTTGCCCAAGTGATCTGGCTCGACCAATCAACATTCCCACCTGCCCCAAGCCCTCGCGAGCTTCCTGTCCCGGCGCTGCCTGTACCCACCGCTGCCGCTCACGGCAAGGGCGGCCCAGGGTGATTCGCCTAGGGGTGAGCGGAAGAGCTGCGCCCCCTGAAGCCATCGTCGACCCCCGGACGTCGCAAGAGCGCCGCCACGTCCGAGATTCCCGATCTCCCAGCAGCAATTCGCCGAACTCGCCGTCTTACTTCACTGTAGAAGCAGTCACCAGCGCCTACAGCAACACCCCAAGAAGTGACCTTGCTCATACCATGCTGTCCGCTCGCACAGCCAAGCCGGGCTTCGGGCAATCCTCCGGCTGAGCAAGGCCATGGTAGCAGTACACGGTAGTCCGCGAAACCCTCGACTCTCGCCAAGTGCGCCGCTAGTTCTGGCCGGGGCATAGCCGTGCCTCAAGTCGCGAAGGCAATTCACGGGCGACGTTCCACATTCCCATCTCTGGACCAACTTGACAGGCTGGCCCTGAGCGCCCACGCCCCCAAACATGATCACTTCTGCTCTAGTCGCCAAGTGATCGGCATCGTATCTTGCCCCGACCAGGCCCCGTTTACGCCGAGCGACTAACCCGCTCTCGTCCAGGACCATGAAAACACCCCTCAGGCCGATGACAGTAGATCGGCCTGAGGGGT